>JBDHTH010000040.1:0-11666 GCA_039808545.1 Phreatobacteraceae bacterium
ACCCTGCGCGACGCGATGCTGCGCTTCTCGCGCAACATCCTGCTGCTGTCGCTGCTGATCTCCGGGATGACGGCGCTGTTCGTCTACCTGGCGCTCTCCTGGCTGATCGTCGGCCCGATCCGCCGCCTCTCGCGCGAGATGGTGGCGTTCAAGGCCGACCCGCAGAACACCGCCCGCATCCTGGTGCCGGGCGAGCGCGGCGACGAGATCGGCATCGCGGAGCGCGAGCTCGCCGCCATGCAGCAGCAGCTCAGCGAGCAGCTCAACCAGCAGAGCCATCTCGCGGCGCTGGGCCTGGCGGTATCGAAGATCAACCACGACCTGCGCAACCTGCTGGCCTCCGCCCAGCTCCTCTCGGACCGCCTGAGCAGCGTCCGCGATCCGACGGTGCAGCGCGTCGCGCCGAAGCTCCTGCAGGCGCTCGACCGCGCCATCTCGTTCTGCCAGTCGACGCTCTCCTACGGCGCGGCGCGCGAGCCGCCGCCGGACCGGCGTCCGGTCGCCTTCGCGCCGATCGTCAGGGAAGTCGCCGAATCGATGGGGCTGGAGCCGACCGCGACGGTCGGCTGGATCGTCGCGATCGAGAACGACCTCGCGGTCGACGCCGACCCCGACCACCTGTTCCGCGTGCTGCTCAACCTGACGCGCAACGCCATGCAGGCCTTCGAGTCGCGCGGGCCTACCGATATCGACCGCGACCAGATCCGCCTGACGGCGCGCCGGGAAGGCAGCGTCGTCGTCATCGAGATCGCCGATACCGGGCCGGGGATCCCCGAGCGGGCCCGCGCCAACCTCTTCAAGGCCTTCGGCAGCTCGACCAAGAGCGGCGGCACCGGCCTCGGCCTCGCGATCGCGGCCGAGCTCATTCGCGGCCATGGCGGCACGATCCAGCTCGTCGACGGCACGATCGGCGCGACCTTCCGCATCACGATCCCCGATCGCGCCATCGATCTCCACGCGGCCCGCACCAGCCGGCGCACCGGCTGAGCAGCTATTCAGCGCTCCTGCAAGGCGAGCCTGAGGCCGAGCGCCAGATAGATCGAGCCGATGATCTTGCCCTGCCAGCGGCCGATGTCGCGGTGGCGGGCGAGCCAGCGCGCCACGCCTCCGGCGCCGAGCGCGATGAGGCTCGTATAGGCGATGCTCATCACCACGAAGATCAGCCCGAGCGTGGCGAGCTGCAGCACAGCCGCGCCGTTCTCGGGCCGCACGAATTGCGGCAGGAACGAGAGGAAGAACAGCGCCGTCTTCGGGTTGAGCAGCTCGGTCAGCACCGCCTCGCCATAGGCCTTGCGGAACGAGACGCGCGCCGCATCCGGGATGTCGAGCGCGCCGCCGCGCTCCAGCATGGCGCGGATGCCGAGATAGACGAGATAGGCGACGCCGGCATATTTCACGATCTGGAACGCCAGCGCCGAGGTGGCGAGCAGCGCCGAGAGGCCGAAGGTCGCCATCGCGGCATGCACGATGTCGCCGGTCGCGATGCCGAGCCCGGTCGCGAGCCCGGCCCGCCGGCCCCCGCTCGCGGCGCGCCCAAGCGTCAGCAGCACGGCCGGCCCCGGCACCAGGAACAGGCCGAGCACGACCAGGACATAGGTCGTCAGCGTCGCAAGATCGATCATCGGCTTCTTCCCTCGGCGGCGGGCTGTAATGCCGGCGAGTGAGCCTCGACGGGCGACGGAACGCAAGAGGCGCGGGAAAGGGCCGCGCGCCAAAGAAAAGGCCGGGCGCTGGGCCCGGCCGGTTTCGTCGCGGTTCAGCCGAACCTTACTGCGGCAGCGGCACCGGGCTGTCGGCGAGCGAGCGCAGATACGCCATGATGTCGGCGCGCTCGCTGTCCTTGGAAACGCCCGCGAATGCCATCGTCGTGCCGGGATGGGCCGCCTTCGGGTTCTTGATGAAGGCGTTGAGCTGGTCGAAGGTCCACTTCTCGCCCTTCTCGCCATGCCCCTTCATGGTCGCGGAATAGTTGAAGCCGGCATGCGAGCCCTGCACGCGCTCCACGACGCCCCAGAGGTTGGGGCCGACCTTGTTCGGGCCGCCCTTCGTGAAATCGTGGCAGGTCTGGCACTTCTTGGCCGCCACCGCGCCCTTCTCCGGATCGGCCTTCGCCAGCAGCTCGGCGACCGGCACTTCCGGCGCGGCCGGACCGCTCGGCTTGGCCTCCGGCTCGACGACCGCGATCTCGAAGCCCGGCTTGGCGGGCGCATGCGCCGCGAACAGGCCGTTGGCGAGCAGGTGCATGCCGAGCGTGAAGGCCGAGACCGCGAGAACGCCGCCAGCGATCTTGTTGAGTTCAAACGAGTCCATGAAGGCGAAAGCTCCGCAGGCCGGCGCTTGGGCAAAGCGCCACGATGGAAAGGTTCTAGATCACGCTGCGTTTTGATCGAACGATCAAAACGCAGGACAGTGATCGATTCCTAAGAGTGAGAGTCTGCTTTGACCCTTCAAACGATTCCGTTTGAAGGGAGCAGGCTCTAAGTCGTCCGACCGGAAAATACCCGCTTTGCCCTTCCGGACGCAACCCGTATAAGCGGCCGATATCACGCTTTCGCATGGCTTGCCGTCAAAGGGCCGTGCAAGGCGCAAACCGGCTGGATTTCCGAGATGAACCCCATCGTTCTGATTCCCGCCCGCATGGCGTCCTCGCGCCTGCCTGGCAAGCCGCTCGCCCTGATCGACGGGCTGCCGATGATCGTCCAGGTTGTCCGCCGCGCCGAGGAGGCGGCGGTTGGGCCGATCCACGTGGCGACGGATTGCGAGGAGATCGCGCAAGTTGCGCGTGAGGCCGGCGCCAATGTCTCGCTGACCAGCCCCGACCACCCCTCCGGCTCCGACCGCATCCACGAGGCGCTGATGCGCATCGACCCGGAGCGCCGGCACGACATCGTCGTCAACCTGCAGGGCGACCTGCCGCTCCTCAGCCGCAGCGCCGTGCACGCGATCCTGGAGCCCTTCGACGATCCGGCGGTCGACATCACGACGCTCGCCTCGGTGATCACCGACCCGTCCGAGACCACCAACCCGAACATCGTGAAGGCGGTGGCCTCGCCGATCACCGAGAACCGGCTGCGCGCGCTCTATTTCACGCGCGCCACCGCGCCCTCGGGCGAGGGGCCGCTCTATCACCATGTCGGGCTTTACGGCTATCGCCGCGCCGCGCTGGAGCGGTTCGTGTCGCTGCCGCCTTCGCCGCTCGAGAAGCGCGAGCGGCTGGAGCAGCTCCGCGCGCTCGAGGCCGGCATGCGCATCGATGTCCGGCTGATCGACGACGTGCCCTTCGGCGTCGATACGCCGGCTGATTTGGAGAAGGCGCGGCGCCTCGCCGCCGCGCGCAGAAAGGACTGAGGACCATGACCTCGAACGGTCGCATCGCCTTCCAGGGCGAGCTCGGCGCGAACTCGCATATCGCGGCGAACAACGTCTATCCGGGCCGCGAGGTGCTGCCCTGCGCGACCTTCGAGGACGCTTTCCAGGCGATCGCGGACGGATCGGCCGAACTCGGCATGATCCCGATCGAGAATTCGCTGGCGGGCCGCGTCGCCGACATCCACCACCTGCTGCCGACCTCCAGTTTCCACATCGTCGGCGAGTATTTCCTGCCGATCCGCTTCCAGCTCATGGCGCCGAAGGGCGCGAGCTTCGACACGATCAAGTCCGTGGAGAGCCATGTCCACGCGCTCGGCCAGTGCCGCCGGCTGATCCGCAACAAGAAGCTCGTCGCCAAGGTCGCGGCCGATACGGCGGGCGCGGCCCGCATCGTCGCCGAATCGGGCGATCTGACGCGCGCGGCCCTCGCGCCGCGCCTGGCGGCCGATATCTACGGGCTCGACATCCTCGCCGAGAATGTCGAGGACGAGGCGCACAACACGACGCGCTTCGTCGTCCTCTCGCGCGAGCCCGCGATCCCGAAGCGCGAGCCCGGCCGGACGATGATCACCACCTTCGTCTTCCGCGTCCGCAACATCCCGGCGGCGCTCTACAAGGCGATGGGCGGCTTCGCGACCAACGGCATCAACATGACGAAGCTGGAATCCTACCAGCTCGAGGGCAAGTTCTTCGCGACCCAGTTCTATGCCGATGTCGAGGGCCATCCGGAAGATCCGGGCCTCGCCCATGCGCTGGAAGAACTCGCCTTCTTTTCGCGCGAGTTGAAGATCCTCGGCGTCTACGCCGCCAGCCCCTTCCGCGAAACGGTGCGCGAGAAGGCGCCGGACTGATCCGTCAGGGCTTCCAGGCTCCGTCCACCCACGTCCTGAGGATGTGATTGGCGATCGCAAAGGGCGGCGGCGTGATGAGGCCGTCCGGATGGGTGCGGTCGAGCATCGTCCGCGCCTCGCTCCGCGAGAACCAGCGCGCCTGCTCCAGCTCGTCCGGGTCGATCGCGATCGCGGTCGAGGTCGCCTCGGCGATGCAGCCGATCATCAGCGAGCTCGGGAACGGCCAGGGCTGCGAGAAGAGATAGTCGACGCGGCCCGTGTCGATATCGGCCTCCTCCTTGATCTCGCGGCGCACCGCCGCCTCGATCGTCTCGCCCGGCTCCAGGAACCCGGCGAGGCACGAGAAGGAATTCGCCACGAAGCGCGCCTGCCGCCCGAGCAGGCAATTCTCGCCGTCGACCGCCAGCATGATCACGACCGGGTCGGTGCGCGGGAAATGCTGCGCCCGGCAGCCCGCGCAGTCGCGCCGCCAGCCGGCCGACGCGACCGTCGTCGCGGCCCCGCAATTGGCGCAGAAACGGTGACGGGCATGCCAGTTGAACAGCGCCTTGGCGGCCGCGAGGTAGCCGAGCGCGGGCGCGTCCACGAAACCCTGCACCGCCATCGTCCTGAGGTCCGGCCCCGCGAAACCCTCGGGCAGCGGACGGGCGTCGAGATCGCCGTCATAGAGCGTCGCGAAATGGCCGATGCCGGCCGCGTCGGTGCCGAGAAAAGCGCTTTCGCGCGCCGCGAGGCCGCATCGGGCGACAAGGGTCTCGACCGTCGCGCGATCGAACAGCGTCTCGGAAAAGGGCTGGCCGATGCGCGCCACCACCCGCTCGCCGACGATCAGCGCCCGCCGCGCCTCGCGCGCATGCTCCAGCGCGCCGACCCAGTCGGCCTCCTCGCGATGGCCGGACTGGCGGTCGAGGCGGCAATCCGCATAGCCGAGGCCGGGCCTTGGGTCGGGAAACAGCAGGGACATCGCGATGCGCTTGGGTCAAGGACGGAGGGGCCGGCAGGGTGGCATGCGCCGCCCGTCTTCGCAAAACGTCAGGCCTTCGCCGAGAGCATGGCTGCGATGCGCACCGCCAGCGCCTCCGCCGCGCCCTCCGGATAGGGCACGGCCTCGCCGCGGCCCCAGACCGGCTGCGGCCAGGCGAAATCGTCCCGGCGGCGCGCCACAACGTGCACATGGAGCTGCGGCACGAGATTGCCGATCGCCGCGACGTTCAGCTTGTCGCAGGGCACGCAGGCCCTGAGCGCCGCGCTCGCCGCCGCGATCTCGTCCATCAGCGTCAGGCGATCGTCGCGCGACAGGTCCGTGATCTCGACGAGGCCCGGCTTGCGCGGCATCAGCAGCAGCCAGGCGTAGCGGGAATCGCGTGATAGCCGCACATGCGACAGCGCCAGATCGCAGACGAAGGCGCTGCTCGTCTCGATCGGCGCGGCAAGCGCGAAATCCGGCGCGGATGTCATGGCGTTTCCTCCTGCGAGCCTCCACCCTATAAAAGTTGCGGGCGCGGCGCGAAAGCGCGCCTTCGGAGAGGCTGGATGCAAAGCGAGAATCTGAGGCCGGCCACCATCGTCACGGGCGGCTCGACCGGCGTCGGTCGCGAGCTGGCGCTGCTCGCCGCGCGCGACGGCCACCATGTCGTGCTGGCGGCCCGCTCCGTGGACAGGTTAGCTGCGGTGGAGGCCGAGATCCGCGCGGCCGGCGGCAGCGCCTCCAGCGTGCCGGTCGACCTGATGGGGCCGGGCGCCGCCGATGCGCTGCTCGGCGCGGTCGCGGCGCAAGGCTTCTATTGCGCGGTGCTCGTCAACAATGCCGGTTACGGCATGATCGGCCCGGCCGAGCGCCGCGACCGCGCCGAGCAGGTCGGCATGGTCGACCTGAATTGCCGGACATTGACCGACCTCGCCTTGGCGGTGCTGCCCGGCATGGTGGCGCGCGGTGCGGGCGGCATCATCAACGTCGCCTCGGTCGCCGGCTTCCTGCCCGGCCCCGGCATGGCGGTCTATTATGCGAGCAAGGCCTATGTGGTCTCCTTCTCGGAGGCGCTGTTCCACGAGATGCGGGGCAAGGGCGTGATCGTCACGGCGCTCTGCCCCGGCCCATTTTTGTCTGGATTCGCGGCGCGTGCCGGCATGGAAGGGGCGAGCCCCGGCGGTTTCAAGCTGCTGCCCAAGCGCGGCGCCGCCGAGGTGGCGCTGGCCGGCTGGCAGGGCTTCAAGGCCGGCCGCCGGCGCGTCGTGCCGGGCCTGCGTGAAACGCTCGTCACGGCGATCGCGCCGGCCCTGCCGCGCGCCCTCCTGCTGCCGATCGTCGCCGGCATGCAGAAGGGCCGGACGCCGGAGTCGATCTAGCGGCGCCGAGGATTTCGGCCATACTCGCCACACCGCTCGCTCGGAGGTTCGCTTGCGCGCCATCCTCGCCCTGCTGCTCGCGCTGCTCGTCACGCCCGTAGAGGCCGAGGAGCGCGACTGGCGCCACGGCCTCTCGCTGCTCGGCGAGATCAAGTACCCGAAGGGCTTCGCGCATTTCGACTACGCCAACCCCAAGGCGCCGAAGGGCGGCATCGTGCGCTTCGGCGTAGAGGGCGGCTTCGATACGTTCAATTACGTGCCCGGCAAGGGCGATCTCGCCTCCGGCACCACCTATCTCTACGAGACGCTGATGACGCCGGCCGAGGACGAGGTGGCGAGCGACTATGGGCTTCTCGCCGAGAGCGTGTCGCGCAGCCCCGACTTCTCCTCCGTCACCTACCGCCTGCGCTCCGAGGCGCGCTGGCATGACGGCGTGCCGGTGACGCCGGAGGACGTGATCTTCTCGTTCGAGATGGTGACGAAATACAACCCACCCTTCCATCTCTTCTACCGCAACGTGAAATCGGTGACGAAGACCGGCGAGCGCGAGGTCACCTTCACCTTCGACAAGGCGGGCAATCGCGAGCTGCCGCAGATCGTCGGCCAGCTCAACATCCTCCCCAAGCATTGGTGGGAGGGAAAGGATGCGACCGGCAAGCCGCGCGACATCGCGCAGAACACGCTGGAGATCCCGCTCGGCTCCGGGCCCTACCGCATCAAGTCCTTCGAGCCCGGCCGCCGCATCGTCTACGAGCGGGTCAAGGACTATTGGGGCCGCGACCTCAACGTGAATCTCGGCCGCTTCAACTTCGACGAGATCCGCTACGAGCATTTCCGCGACGACACGGTGCTGTTCGAGGCGTTCAAGGCCGACCAGTTCGACTGGCACACCGAGATCAGCGCCAAGACCTGGGCGAGCGGCTACGACGTGCCGGCCGTCAAGGACGGCCGCATCCTGCGCGAGACCTTCCCGGTGCGCGGCGGCGGCCAGATGCAGGGCTTCGCGATGAACCAGCGCCGCCCGCTGTTCCAGGACCAGCGGGTGAGAAAGGCGCTCGGTCTGCTGCTCGATTTCGAGGAGATGAACAAGCTGCTGTTCTTCGGCCAGTACCAGCGCGTCACCAGCTATTTCTTCGGCACCAAGCTCGCCGCCACCGGCGTGCCGGAAGGGCTCGAGCGCGAGATCCTCGAAAGCGTCCGCGACAAGGTGCCGGCCGCGTTGTTCGAGAAGCCTTACCAGATACCGGCGAGCGGCACGGCCGAGATGATGCGCGCCAACCTGCGCGAGGCGACGCGGCTCCTGAAGGAGGCCGGCTACGAGCTGCGCGATCGCCGCATGACCGAGGTGAAGACCGGCAGGCCGATGCGCTTCGAGGTGCTGCTGAACGGCCCGAGCTTCGAGCGCCATATGCTGTTCTACAAGCAGGCGCTCGACCGGCTCGGCATTGACATGACGATCCGCACCGTCGACCAGCCGCAATACACGGCGCGGGTGCGCGACTTCGATTTCGATATGCTGGTCTTCGACCGCGGCCAGTCGCTCACGCCCGGCAACGAGCAGCGCGACTATTGGGGCTCGGAGGCGGCGGGCCGGCCCGGCTCCGGCAACTGGTTCGGCATCCGCGATCCGGCGGTCGACGCGCTGATCGACCGCGTCATCTACGCCAAGACCCGCGAGGAGCTGGTCGCCGCCACGCGCGCGCTCGACCGCGTGCTGCTGTGGGGCGACCATATGGTGCCGGCCTGGACCTACCTCTTCCAGCGCACCGCCCGCTGGGACCGGTTCGGCAAGCCCGACCCGATCCCCTATTACTCCATCGGATTTCCCGATAGCTGGTGGTTCGATGCCGAAAAGGCTGCCAGGATCGGCACAAGGCGTTGACGATCGCGCGATCTGGACGCGAACGCCACGTTTCGGAAACAATCCTGCGGAACATCTGGGGCCGAACCGACCCCTTTCAGTATCGAGGAGCCTCGCGTTGAAAAGAAGAACCGTGCTCGCCCTTCTCCTGTCCACCGCCCTGCCGGTTCCCCTGCGGGCCCAGGATAAATCGGCCGAGAAGGTCTGGCGGCACGGCGTCTCGCTGATGGGCGAGCCGAAATACCCGGCGGGCTTCGCGAAATACGACTATGCCAATCCGAACGCACCGAAAGGCGGCACGCTGCGCCTTTCGGCCGACGGCACCTTCGATTCGCTCAACATCGTGCCGACCCGCGGCAACATCGCGATGGGCGTGACGCTTGTTTACGACACGCTGATGGTGCGCGCCGACGACGAGATCGCGACCCAATACGGGCTGCTCGCCGAGGCGATGAGCTATCCGGAGGATTTCGCCTCCGTCACCTACCGGCTCAGCCCGAAGGCGCGCTGGCATGACGGCAAGCCGGTGACGCCGGAGGACGTCGTCTTCTCCTTCGAGGTGCTGACCGCCAACAACCCGCAGCAGAAGCTCTACTATGGGCATGTCAAATCGGTCGCCAAGACGGGCGAGCGCGAGGTGACCTTCACCTTCGACTCGGCGGGCAACCGCGAATTGCCGCAGATCGTCGGCGAGCTGCAGATCCTGCCGAAGCATTGGTGGGAAGGAACCGATGCGGAAGGCCGCAAGCGCGACGTCACGCAGACCAGCCTGGAGGCTCCGCTCGGCTCTGGCCCCTACCGGATCAAGGCCGTCGCGCCGGGCCGCTCGATCACCTATGAGCGGGTCGCCGATTATTGGGCGGGCGACCTCAACGCCAATGTCGGCCGCAACAATTTCGCGGAGATTCGCTACGAGTATTTCCGCGACGACACGGTCGAGCTCGAAGCCTTCAAGGCCGACCAGTTCGACTGGCGTCAGGAGGTCTCGGCCAAGAACTGGGCGACCGCCTACGACTTTCCGGCCGTGAAGGAGAAAAAGGTCCTGCTCGAGACCTTCCCGATGCGCAATATCGGGCTGATGCAGGGCTTCTTCTTCAACCTGCGCCGGCCGCAATTCCAGGACCAGCGGGTGCGCCGCGCCTTCGCGCTGCTGCTCGATTTCGAGGAGATGAACAAGCTGCTGTTCTTCGGCCAGTACGAGCGGCCGAAGAGCTATTTCCACGGCAGCGAGCTGGCCTCCTCGGGCCTGCCGCAGGGGCTCGAGAAGGAGATCCTGGAGAGCGTGCGCGGCAAGGTGCCGGACGACCTCTTCACCAAGCCCTATGTGATCCCGACCGGCGGCTCGCAGGATGCGGCGCGCGCCAACCTGCGCGAGGCGACGCGGCTGCTGAAGGAGGCCGGCTACGAGTTCAAGGACCGCAAGCTCGTCAACGCCAAGACCGGCGAGCCGTTCCGGTTCGAGCTGCTGATCAACGGGCCGACCTTCGAGCGCCACGGGCTGTTCTACAAGCAGGCGCTCGACCGGCTCGGCATCGACATGACGATCCGCACGGTCGATTCCTCGCAATACATCGCGCGCATTCGCTCGCGCGAATACGACATGATCATCGTGGCGGTAGCCCAGAGCCTGTCGCCCGGCAACGAGCAGCGCTTCTTCTGGGGGAGTGCTGCCGCCGACCAGCCCGGCTCGCGCAACTATGGCGGCATCAAGAATCCGGCGGTCGACGCGCTCATCGAGCGCGTCATCTTCGCCAAGACGCGCGAGGAACTGGTCGCCGCCAGCAGGGCGCTCGACCGGGTGCTGCTCTGGAACGACTATGTCGTGCCGGGCTGGACCTCGCTCACCCAGCGCATCGCCCGCTGGGACCGGTTCGGAAAGCCCGAGAAACTGCCCGAATACTCGGTCGGCTTCCCGGATTTCTGGTGGTGGGACGCCGACAAGGCCGCCAAGCTCGGCGCCCGCTGATGACCGTGCCGTTTTCCAACCCGTCGCGACGCGCCGTTCTCGGCGCCGCGACGCTTCTGGCCGCGAGCCGCCTCGCCGGCCCGGCGGCGGCTGAGGAGGCCACGTCTGAGCGGCACGGCATCTCGGCCTTCGGCGATCTGAAATATCCGGCCGATTTCACGCGCTTCGACTATGTCGATCCGAACGCGCCGAAAGGAGGCGTCTTCTCCCAGCAGGGGCCGACGATCCTCTACAACCAGAACTTCAACACCTTCAATTCGCTCAACAGCTTCATCCTCAGGGGCGATGCCGCGCAGGGCATGGAGCTGACCTTCGCGACGCTGATGGCGCGGGCCTTCGACGAGCCGGACGCGATGTACGGCCTCGCGGCGCGGGCCGTCCGCATCTCGGCCGACGGGCTCGACTACCGCTTCCTGATGCGGCCCGGCATCACCTTTCATGACGGCACGCCCATCACCAACGACGACGTCGCCTTCTCGATCGCGCTCCTGAAGGCGAAGGGCCATCCGATCATCGGCCAGGTGCTGCGCGACATGGAGAGCGTCGCGGCCGAGGCGCCCGACATCGTTCATGTCCGCTTCAAGCAAGGCCGGGCGCGCGACCTGCCGCTCTTCGTGGCAGGCCTGCCGATCTTCTCGAAAGCCTACTACACGACGAAGAATTTCGAGGAATCGACGCTCGACGTGCCGCTCGGCTCCGGCCCCTACAAGGTCGGCCGCGTCGATCCCGGCCGCAGCATCGAATACCAGCGCGTTGCCGGCTGGTGGGGCGAAAGCCTGCCCGTCTCGGTCGGCCAGAACAATTTCGACATCGTCCGCTTCGAGTTCTTCCGCGATCGCGACGTCGCCTTCGAGGGGTTCAAGGCCAAGGCCTTCCTGTTCCGCGAGGAGTTCACCTCGCGCATCTGGGCGACGCAGTACGATTTTCCCGCCATCAAGGACGGCCGCGTCCAGCGGCTGGAATTGCCCGACGACACGCCCTCGGGCGGGCAGGGCTGGTTCATCAACACGCGGCGCGAGAAATTCGCCGACCCGAAGGTGCGCGAGGCGCTCGGCCTCGCCTTCGATTTCGAGTGGACGAACCAGAACATCATGTTCGGCTCGTATCTGCGCACCGTGTCGTATTTCCAGAACTCGCCGATGATGGCGACGGGCAAGCCCGCGGGCGCCGAGTTGGCGCTGCTCGAGCCCTATCGCGGCAAGATCACCGACGAGGTGTTCGGCGAGGCCTACGCGCCGCCGCGCTCCGACGGCTCGGGCCAGGATCGCGGCCT
>JBDHTH010000041.1:0-11394 GCA_039808545.1 Phreatobacteraceae bacterium
GATCGGCGTGGCGGCGCATCGCGTCGGTCTCGTCCGTGATGTTGAACGCGACCATGACCTGCTTGCCGGTCTTGTCGGCGTGGCGGCGCACCGCCGCCATCACGGCCGGCACGCGGGCGGCGATCGGCGCGTGGTCCGAGTTGGCGTTGATCTCGTCGTCCTTGATGAAGTCGAGGCCGGCCGCGCAGAGATCGGCGACGAGCGCCGCCGTCTCGTCCGCGCTCAGCCCGACATTCGGCTTGATGATCGAGCCGATGATCGGGCCGGCCGTAACGCCGGTCAGCCGCCGCGTGCCGGCGATCGCCCGGGCGGGCATGGTGAAGCGCGCGCGATAGGCGGCGGGCAGGCGCAGCGTCTCGAGCCGCAGCCCCGTGACCTCGCCGAGATCGTAGAGGTTGCCCGCGACGGTGGCAGCCAGCGTCGCGAGATTGGCACCGATATTGGCGATCGGGAACGAGAGCGTGACGGCGGCGCGGCGCACCGCGCCGGATTTGCCCTTGCGCTCCAGCCAGGCATTGGGAAGGCTCGGCCGGTCGGCGCCGGGCAGTTCCTCGACGCGGACGACTACGGCGCGGGCGCGCTCGCGCAGCGCGTCGGTCTCGCCATGGACGCGCGCGAAGGTGCCGCAGGACTGCTCGCCGGCCATCACTTCGGCGACGGCGGCGGGGTCGAGCGGCGTCTCGATCAGGTAGTCGGCTTCGAGCCGCTCGGCCATATCCGTCCTCAGCGCTTCGACGGATCGGGAAGGAATCCCGGATCCTCGGGCCCCTCGATCCTAGCATCTGGAACAGCCGATCACAGCGCCGCGAACGCTTGCGCGAAGCCGTTCCATTCCGAGGCAGCGAGGGTCGCAGGATCCTCCGTGTCGTTTACGGTCGGAACGCGCCTGGAACAAAGCGCGCCCGAATCGCTGACGCGGCGCGCGACATGATCCGTTCCGCCCGAAACGGGTCCCGGTCAGTGACCAAAACAGAGAGCGAGGCCGTCCCTCCTGGGCGGATGGCGTCGATCAAGGCCCAGCGGCGGTTAACGACGGCCGGCATCATACGCTGCGCGAGGCCCGGTCCCGCGCCGGCCAGCGTCCCGTTGCGGGACGCGGTCGGAGCGCGCTTTTAACGCTCCGATCGGAGCGGGAACGAATCCCGTCCGAATCGGCGACGTGGCGCGGTTCGCTGCCCGTTCGCCGGCAAACCAATCCTCCGGTCAGCTTCCATCGCCGGCCGGGTGCCTCAGCGCCCCTTTTCCTTGCGCCAGGCCGCGAAATCGACCTTGGTCTGCGGGTCGGTCGCCGGGTAGAGGCCGAGGATGGTGCGGCCCTCCAGCACCTTCTCCTGCACGAAATCCTCGAAGGCCGTCATCTCGACCGCCTCGTCGGCGATCTCGTCGGCGATGTCGGCCGGGACGATGATGACCCCCTCGGCGTCGCCCACCACCACGTCGCCCGGAAAGACCGGCGCGTCGCCGCAGCCGATCGGGCCGTTGATCTCGATCGCCTGGTGCAGCGTCAGGTTGGTCGGCGAGGAGGGGCGCGTGTGATAGGCGGGGATCGCCAGCCGGGCGATCTCGGGGCTGTCGCGGAAGCCGCCATCCGTGACGACGCCGGCAACGCCCCGCTTCATCAGCCGCGAGACGAGGATGCCGCCGGCGCTCGCGGCGCGCGGGTCCTTGCGGCTGTCGATCACCATCACGGCGCCGGGCGGGCATTCCTCCACGGCCTTGCGCTGCGGGTGGCCGCGATCCTGGAACACCGAAACCGGGTTCAGGTCCTCGCGCGCCGGGATGTAGCGCAGCGTGAAGGCCTCGCCGACCATGTTGCCGAGATCAGGGTTGAGCGGGTGGACGTTCTGGATGAACTGGTTGCGCAGGCCGCGCTTGAACAGGGCAGTGCACAGCGTCGCGACGCTGACGGTCTTCAGCTTGTCGCGGGTCTCGGGCTTCAAGGCGGTCATGAGTCTCTCCAGGGGCGGCGCATGGCGCCGAAAAGTGGAAACCGGTTTTCGGGTACAGCCATGCGCTCTTAAAAGATCGCCGGTTCGCCGACGGGCGGGCCGAAGGCGGTTTCGAGGAAGTCGAAGTCGCAGCCGTCATTGGCCTGCTTGATGTGGCGGGAGAACATCCAGCCGTAGCCGCGCTGGTAGCGGGGCTTGGGCGGCTCCCACATCGCCTTGCGGCGGGCCATCTCCTCCTCGCTCACCTCCAGCGTCAGGGTGCGGCCGATGACGTCGAGCGTGATCAGATCGCCGGTCCTGACCAGCGCGAGCGGGCCGCCGACGAAGGATTCAGGGGAGACGTGCAGGATGCAGGCGCCGTAGGAAGTGCCGCTCATGCGCGCGTCGGAGATGCGCACCATGTCGCGCACGCCCTGCTTCACCAGCTTCTTCGGGAGCGGCAGCATGCCCCATTCGGGCATGCCGGGGCCGCCTTGCGGGCCCGCGTTCCTCAGGATGAGCACATGGTCGGCCGTGACATCGAGGTCGTCGCGGTCGATATTCGCCTTCATGTCGGGATAGTCGTCGAAGACCAGCGCCGGGCCGGTATGCTTGAGGAAGCGCGGCTCGCAGGCGCTCGGCTTGATGACGCAGCCGTCCGGCGCGAGGTTGCCCTTCAGCACCGCGAGCGCGCCCTCGGCATAGATCGGGTCCTCGACCGTGCGGATGACGTCGTCGTTGAAGACCTCGGCGCTGGCGATGTTCTCGCCGAGCGTTTTGCCCGTGACCGTCATGCAGCCGAGATGCAGCCGGTCCTTGATGCGACTCATCATGGCGGGGAGGCCGCCGGCGTAGAAGAAATCCTCCATCAGGTATTTGTCGCCGCTCGGGCGGACGTTGCAGATCACCGGCACGAGATGGCTCGCCTTCTCGAAATCATCGAGGCTGATGTCGACGCCGGCGCGGCGCGCCTGGGCGATCACATGGATGATGGCGTTGGTCGAGCAGCCCTGCGCCATCGCGACGATGATCGCGTTCTCGAAGGCCTCGCGCGTCTGGATCTTCCGCGGGACGAGATCCTCCCAGACCATCTCGACGATGCGCCGGCCCGAGGCCGAGGCCATGCGGATATGGCCTGCATCGGCGGCGGGGATGGCGGCCGCGCCCGGCAAAGTCATGCCGAGCGCCTCGGCGATCGAGGTCATGGTGGAGGCCGTGCCCATCGTCATGCAGGTGCCGTAGGAGCGCGCGATGCCGCCCTCCATCTCGGTCCATTGCGCGTCCGTGATGTTGCCGGCGCGGCGCTCGTCCCAGTATTTCCAGGCATCCGAGCCGGAGCCGAGCGTCTTGCCGCGCCAGTTGCCGCGCAGCATCGGGCCGGCCGGCACGAAGATGGCGGGCAGGCCCGCGCTGGTCGCCCCCATCAGCAGGGCGGGCGTGGTCTTGTCGCAGCCGCCCATCAGCACCACGCCATCGACCGGATGACTGCGGATCAGCTCCTCGGCCTCCATCGCCAGCATGTTGCGATAGAGCATGGTGGTCGGCTTCACGAAGCTCTCGGAGAGCGAGAGCGCCGGCAGCTCCATCGCGAAGCCGCCCGCCTGCTGGATGCCGCGCTTCACATCCTCGACACGCGTCTTGAAATGCATGTGGCAGGGCTGGGCGTCCGACCAGGTGTTGAGGATCGCGATCACGGGGCGGCCGGCCCATTCCTCCGGCGCGTAGCCCATCTGCATGGCGCGCGAGCGATGGCCGAAGGAGCGCAGGTCGTCATGCGCGAACCAGCGCGCGCTCCTGAGGTCCTTCGGGGTCTTGCGGGGGGCGTGGTCGGTCATCGCGGTCACCTGGGATTCGCCTGGGTAAAGTAAAGCCTAGTTCTGCATGCCCCATTTGAGCACGGTCTTGCGCTCGATGGTCTTGAAGATGAGATTCTCGACGATCAGGCCGATGATGATCACGGTCAACAGGCCGGCGAACACCTCTGGGATCTGCAGGAGGTTGCGGTTCTCGAAGACGAACCAGCCGAGGCCGCCCTGCCCGGACGAGACGCCGAAGACGAGCTCGGCCGCGATCAGCGTGCGCCATGCGAAGGCCCAGCCGATCTTCAGCCCCGTCAGGATCTCCGGGAAGGCGGCCGGCACCAGGATGCGGAACACGTAGGGCAGGCCCTTCAGCCCGTAGTTGCGGCCGACCATGCGCAGCGTCTGCGAGACGGCGCGGAAGCCCGAATGGGTGTTGAGCGCCAGCGCCCACATCACCGAATGGATGAGGATGAAGACGAGGCTGCCATTGCCGAGGCCGAACCAGATCAGCGCCAGCGGCAGCAGCGCGATCGCCGGAAGGGGCGAGAACATCGCGGTCATCACCTCGAGGAAGTCGGTGCCGATGCGCGTGTTGATCGCCGCGATGGTGATGACGGCCGCCAGGACCACGCCCGCCGCGTAGCCCATCACCAGCACCTTCACGGAGGTCCAGGCGCGGGCCGGGATCGTGCCGTCGAGCGTGCGCTCCCACAGCGCCCGCACCGTGTCGGTGAAGGTCGGGAAGCTCAGCGGGTTGTCGAGATAGCGGCCGTAGGCTTCCCAGAGGATCGCCAGGACGATGATGATCAGCGTCTTGCGGACGGTGCCGCTCTGCCAGATCAGCTCGATCGCGGAGAGGCGGCGCTCCACCTCGGTGCCGGCCGCCTCGCTCTCGCGGCGCATGGTGATGCGGGCCGGGCCGATATTCACGATGTCGGACATATCAGCGGCTCCTCAATGCCCCGGCTCGTCGGCGAACAGCAGGTCGTGGATCGTCTTCTCGAGCCGGCCGGCGGTGCCGTCGAGGCTCGAGACCTTGTCGACGTCGGCGATCTCGGCCTTCACCCGGCCGGGATGGGGCGAGAGCAGCAGGATGCGGTTGCCGATCTTGATCGCCTCGGCGATCGAATGGGTGACGAACATCACGGTGAACTTCGTCTCCTCCCAGAGCTGGAGGAGCTCGTCCTGGCAGGTGCGGCGGGTCAGCGCGTCGAGCGCCGCGAAGGGCTCGTCCATCAGCAGGATGTCGGGCTCCATCGCCATGCCGCGGGCGATCGCGACGCGCTGCTTCATGCCGCCCGAGAGCGTGTGCGGATAGGCGTTCAGCGCCCGCGTCAGGTTGACCTTCTCGATATAGTGCTCGGCCTTGGCCCGCGCCTCGGCGGCGCCCATCTTGCGCGCCACCTCGAGCGGGAACATGACGTTCTCCAGCACGGTGCGCCAGGGCAGGAGCTGGTCGAACTCCTGGAACACCATCATCCGGTCGGCGCCCGGCTCCGTGACGGTCTTGCCCTTGATGGCGATCGTGCCCTCGCTCGGATGGAGATAGCCGCCGACCGCCTTCAGCAGCGTCGACTTGCCGCAGCCCGAGGGGCCGAGCAGAACGAAGCGGTCCGAGGTGTTGACCTGGAAGCTGACGCGCTCGGTCGCCGTGACGAGAAGGCCCGGCGTCTTGTAGCGCAGCGTCACGCCACTGACGTTCAAAAGCTCTGACATCATGAAATCCCGCGGCCGGAAGCGGCCCGGCAGAAAAGGGCCGGAGCCCGCGAAGGCTCCGGCCAGCTAGATCGGCTATCAGCTTCCCGGCAGGTCGTGCGCGACCGGCAGGTAGTAATCCTTGAAGGAGGTCGGCAGCGTCTTCAGCGTGCCGATCTTGTGCAGGTGCTGGGCGAATTTCAGCGTGCCCTGCGGCTCCAGGTTCCACTCCATCATGCCGGGCTCCTTGAGCATCTCAAGGATGGCCGCGACCTCGGTCTTGTCGCCCATGATCTCCTTGTAGATCTTCACCGCCTCCTCGGTATTGGCGCGGATGAAGTCCTGGGCTTCCTTGGACGCGTCGCGCACCGCCTGGATGATCTTCGGGTTCGCGTCGGCGAACTTGGTCGTGCAGAAGAACTGGCCCTGGCTGAGCGGGCCGCCGATGATGTCGGGCGACTTGGCGACGATATGGGCGCCCGGCACGCTTTTGAGCTCGTTGTACTGGAAGGGCGGGGAGGCGAAATGGCTCGTCACCTCGTGGGTCGGGTTGGCGAGCGCCGCCATCGCGTCGGGATGGCCGAGCTGGACCGTGTTGGCGTCGAGCTTGCCCCATTGGTCGGCGCCGAAGATCTGGCCGCAGGCCATCTGCAGGAGGATCGCCTGGGTCGAGACCTTGACGGTCGGCACCGCGATCTTGTCGCCGGGGCCGAAATCCTTGATTTCCTTGATCTTCGGGTTGCGGCTGACGAGGAGCAGCGGCAGCGCCGAGGAGGCGGCGATGCCCTTCACGCCGCCGCGCGTGCGGTCCCAGAGCAGCAGCAGGTTGCCGGTGCCGGTATTGACCATGTCGACATTGCCGGAGAGCAGCGCGTCGGTCTGCGCGCCGCCGCCCGAGAAGGAGATCCATTTGGTGGTGACGCCCGCAACGCCGAGCCTGGCGGCGTGCTTCTCGATCAGCTTCTGCTTCTCGATGATATGGGTCGGCAGGTAGATGATGCCGGGCTGCCGGGTGATCGAGATCTCGGTCTTGCCCTGCGCGCGGACGACATGCGGCAGGCCGAGCGTGGCCGCGCCGGTGGCGGCCAGGGTGAGAAGCTGGCGACGTTGAAGCACCTGCGAATTCCTCCCGATGGCTCCTCTTCTGCTCGGGAGCTTGTTTTGATTTCTTCCAGCATAGCGCATTTTGAGCGTCGCGGTCAAGCACTAATGCATTAGTGGATCAACGCCGCGATCCCTGCTATCGTGCCGGCATGGCGACGCTCATCCTCACCTCGAAGGACCCGACGGCCGCGCTCGCGGTGCCCCGGCTGGAACGGGGACGGCACGCGGCGGCGCAGATCTACGAGATCCTGCGCGACGCGATCCTGGCGCTGGCGCTGCCGCCCGGCGCCCTGCTCTCGCGCGTCACGCTCGCGGACAAGTTCCGTGTCTCCTCCACGCCGATCCGCGACGCCTTGATGAAGCTCGAGGCCGAGCGACTGGTCGAAGTGTTCGCGCAGCACGCGACCGTCGTCAGCCCGATCGATGTCAGCCTCGCCGATCAGGCGCATTTCCTGCGCCGCGCCATCGAGACCGAGGTGATGCGCACGCTCGCGCCGAAGGGCGATGCGGCGCTCGCCGAGCGCCTCGCGGGAATCATCGAGCGCCAGCGGACCCTGCACCGGCTCGGCGATTTCGAGCGCTTCGTGGCGGAGGACCAGCTTTTCCACCGCACCATGTTCGAAGCCGCCGAAGTGCCGGATCTCTGGGACCTGGTCAGGAGCCGCAGCGGCCATCTCGACCGGCTGCGCCGCCTGCATCTGCCGGCTCCCGGCAAGGTGGCGGCGATCCTCGCGGACCATGCCGCGATCGTCGCGGCGCTGAAGGCGCGGGACGCGGACGGCGCCGAGGCGGCGATGCGGCGGCACCTGTCGAACACCCTCGCCAATGTCGAGGATATCCGCGCCCGCTATCCCGACTATCTGCGCGGGTAACGCTGTTAAGCGGGCACCTCGGCGAAGGCGCGGATCGTCATCGCGGCGGCGCCCACCGCCTTGATCGGCACCGCGAAGAAGCGGAAGCCCACGGCCGGAAGCCGGTCGAGGCCGCGGAGGTTCTCGACGATCAGGATGTCCCGCTCCAGCAGCCGCGAATGGACGGGCCGCGCCGGATCGCCGCGGCTGTCGACATTGAAGGTGTCGACGCCGAGCAGGCCGGCGCCGCGCGCGATCAGCGCCGCGATCACGTCCTCGCCGATGAACGGATAGGTCTCGTAGGCGGGCGTTCCCCAATGCCGGTCCCAGCCGAAGCGCAGCAGCACCGCGAGGCCCGACAGGTCTTCCGGCAAGGCGAGGCGCGACAGGCCGACCCGCTCGCCGGGGCGCGCGTCCTCGACATCGATCCGCACGCCCGGCCGCACCACCTCGTCGAGGCGGAGGGCCGCAATGTCGCGCCGCTCCGGCCAGCGATGGCGCGGCGCGTCGAGATAGGTGCCGATCGAGGTCTGGAAAGCGACTTCGGTGATCTCGAAGCTCGCCTGGTGGTCGTAGAAGGGCGCCGATTCGGCGTGGCTGAGGAAGGGCCGGATGCGCGCCGTGAACTGCCGCGTCTCGCCGTCGCGCTTGATCGAGAAGCCCGGCATGCCGTCGGCGAAATCGTGGCTGAGGTCGATGAGCGGCATGGCGGTCCCCTAAGATTTGAGCATGATCTTGTCCGAAAACCGGCACCCACTTTTCGGGGTCATGCTCCGGCGAGACGGGCCTTCATCGCATGCCGGGAGCGTGGCCGCCAGGCGGGCGGAGCAACGGTCGGACCAACCCTCTCAGCCGCCGGCGTGATGCGACAGGTCGCGGATGGTCGGCGCCGTGCCGGTCAGCGGGTTGGCGGGGTCCCAGGCATAGCGCAGCGTCTCGAAGCGCAGGTCCCGCGCGTCGATCATCAGCAGGCGGCCGACCAGCCCCTCGCCGAAGGGCGCGATCTCGCGGATCACCTCCAGCGCCATCATCGAACCGACGAGGCCGGCGAGGGCGCCGAGGATGCCGGCCTCCGCGCAGGTCGGCACCACGCCGGCCGGCGGCGCCTCGGGAAAGAGGCAGCGATAGGTCGGGTTTCTTTCGCCGGCCGCGTTCGTCTCATGCGCACGGATCGTCGTCAGCGTGGCGTCGAAGGTGCCGAGCGCCGCCGTCACCAGCGGCCTGCCGGCCAGCACGGCGGCGTCCGAGACGAGGTAGCGGGTCGCGAAATTGTCGGAGCCGTCGGCAACGACATCGTAGCGGCCGATCAGGTCGAGCGCGTTCGACGCATCGATGCGGAAGGGATGCGGCTCGACCGCGACATGCGGGTTGAGCGCGCCGATCATGCGCATCGCGCTCTCGACCTTCGGGACGCCGAGATCGCCGGTCGTGTGGATCACCTGCCGCTGCAAATTGGAGAGCGAGACGGTGTCGTCGTCGACGATGCCGAGCGTGCCGATGCCGGCCGCCGCGAGATACATCAGGGCCGGCGCGCCGAGCCCGCCGGCGCCGATCACCAGCACGCGCGCGCCCTTGAGCCGCGCCTGGCCGGGGCCGCCGATCTCGCGCAGCACGATATGGCGCGCGTAGCGCTCGACCTCCTCGGGGCTCAGCATCGCGTCACATCACGGGAAGGCCGAGCGCCTGGCGCATGCGGGCACGCAGGAAGCCGCCGTCGCGGGTCGGCAGCACCCGGTCGGCCTCGGCGCGCGACACCGCCACCACCGCGACGCAGGGGGTGCGGGCGACCGCATGGATGCGCGGTTTCAAGATCTCGACCTCCTCCATCGTGGCGATGCGGCGCGCATCCTGGATGCCGGCGCCCTTGGCGATCGCTGCGATGTCGGCGCCATGCGCCGTGTGGCTGAGCTGGCCGCCGGTCTCGCCGTAGAGGCCGTTGTCGAGCACGACGACCGTCAGATTGCCCGGCGCCTGCACCGCGATGGTCGCGAAGGCGCCCATGCCCATCAGCATCTCGCCGTCGCCCGTGACGACCAGCACCGGCATCTCGGGCCGGGCGAGCGCCAGGCCGAGGCCGACCATCGCGGCGCCGCCCATCGCGCCCCAGAGGTAGAAATTGCGGGGATCGTCGCCCGCCGCCGCCACGTCATAGGTCGGCGAGCCGAGGCCGGTGACGACCGCCACCTCCTGGCGGCCCGCGAGCAGCCGGCCGACGACGGCGCGGCGGTCGAGACCATGATCGGGATCCGTGCTCATCGCGCCCTCACCTCTCGAAGACCTTGGCGCCGACGAGGCGCTGGCCGAGCAGCACCGCCACCGCGCTGCCGCCCTCGAACGCCATGCGCAGGGCGGCGCGCACGGTCGGCTCGACATCGGCCGCGTGCTCGACATGCAGGCTTTGCACATCCATCAGCGCGAGCGCGGCGGCGCTCGCGGAGCCCATCGGCACCTGCCAGGGATTGAACTCGCCGAACTCGCCGCGCATCGTCACCAGCGCCAGGAACGGAAAGCGGCAGCTCTTGATCAGCGAGAGCATGTTGATCGTGTTGCCGACGCCGCTCGACTGCATCAGCAGCACGGCGCGCGCGCCGCCGAGCCAGGCGCCCGCGAGATGCGCGACGCCCTCCTCCTCGGTGGTAAGCGGCACGGCCCGCATGGTGGAATCGGCCTCCACGCGGCGGATCAGCTCGGCATGGCCGCCATCCGGCACGAAGGCGACCTGGCTCACGCCGAAATCGGCGAGCGCCTCGTGGATGGCGCGCGGCCAGGCGATCGCGTGGTCGCTTCTTCCGGCTTCCGCCGGGGGCGTCGTTTCGTGCACGGCTCCATCCCGTTCATGGATCTTTACGGCGAGGCGCAGTTTGCGCGAGGCTCCGCCGCGACCGCAAGAGATGAGGGGGCATGCGCATGGAGACGATCGGATTCATAGGGCTCGGCCGCATGGGCGGGCCGATGGCCGCGAACCTCGCCCGCAAGGGCTTCGACGTGACCGGGCTCGACGTGGCGCCCAAGGCGCTCGACCGGCTCGCGGAGGCGGGCGGCAAGCGCGGCGCCTCGCTCGCCGAGGTCGTGGCCGCCGCCTCGATCGTCGTGACGATGCTGCCCGCCGGCCCCGAGGTGCTGGAGGTGGTGCTGGGCACAAACGGCGTCGCGGCGCATGCCAAGCCCGGCACGCTCGTGATGGACATGTCGACCATCGATCCGGAAGCGACCGACAAGGTGCATGATGCGCTCCTCGCCAAGGGGCTCGCCTTCGTCGACGCGCCGGTCGGCCGCGTCGCCTGGCATGCCGAGCGCGGCCAGTCGCTGTTCATGGTCGGCGGCACACCGGAGAACGTCGCGCGGGTGCGCCCGCTGCTCGACGCGATGGGCACGACGGTGCTGCATTGCGGCCCGGCGGGCGCGGGCACGCGCATGAAGCTCGTCAACAACTACCTCGCGATCATCCTCTGCCAGCTCAACGCCGAGGCGCTGACCCTGTCGCAGCGCTTCGGGCTGGAGCTCGAGACGACGCTGGAGGTGCTGCACGGCACCACCGCCACCAACGGCCAGCTCAAGATCAACTGGCCCGACAAGGTGCTGGCGGGCGACACCGAGCCGGGCTTCACGATCGATCTCGCGCATAAGGACCTGTCGCTGATCCTGGCGGCCGCGAATGCGAGCCGCGTGCCTCTCCCCGTCGCGGCGGCGGCCCGCGAGGCCTTCTCGACCGCGCGGGCGCGCGGTTATGGCGGCCAGGATTTCTCCGCCATGGTCGACGTGCTCTGCGACATTGCGCAGGTCGAGCGGGCGCGGCTGAAGAAGGGGTGAAGGCCGGGCCTACTGCCCGAACACCTTGCGCATGATCCAGGCGTCGAGCGTCTCGGTGTCGCCGGCGCGCGGCTGCTGCGGCACGACGCGGCCGTTGTCGTCGACGCCGACATTCCGCGGCGGCACGGGCGGCGCCATCGCGACCGGCGGGCCGGCGCCCGGAATCTGCGGGCGCGGCGCGTTGATGCCGGGCAAGGGGCCGGA
>JBDHTH010000042.1:0-11310 GCA_039808545.1 Phreatobacteraceae bacterium
AAGGCCATGGCCCGCGAGGTGGACGTCATCCACGCCGACATGGCCTGGGCCTATCGCGGCGAGGCGCAGGGCGCCTTCGAGAAGCTCGACCCGAAGATCGTCACCAATCTCGGCGCGCTTTTCCCGAAGGCCCGCTTCTCCGAATACGGCGTCATCACCAATTTCGGCCAGTACGGCCTCGCCTATAGTCCGAAGGACGTCACGCCGGCCCCGACCTCCTGGCTCGACCTCTGGGACGCCAAATACGACGGCGCCGTCACCACCGCGGGCTTCGACGCCGCCAATATCGAGCTGCTGGTGCTGATGGCCAGGCTCAATGGCGGCGACGAGGACAATATCGAGCCCGGCTTCAAGAAGATGGCCGAGCTCGGCAAGCACATCACGGTCTTCTACAACCAGCATGCCCAACTCCTCGACCTCTTCCGCAACCAGGAGGTCGTCATGGCGCGCTGGCTGCGCGGCCGCGTCGACTGGGCGAACAAGCAGGGCGTCCCGCTGAAATTCGCCGTGCCGAAGGAGGGCGCGATCGGCCTCGTCTCGACCGTGCATGTGGTCAAGGGCCGACCCAATACCGAGCTCGCGATGAAGTTCGTGAACTACCTCCTGAGCGCCGAGAGCCAGAAGACCTACGCGACCGATCTCGGCTACACGCCGGCCCGCGCCGGCCTCGATCTGGCGGGCATCGACGTGCCCTATGGCGAGGACGTGGTCGGCACGCTGCTGATCGCCGACTGGAAGAAGATCGTGCCGAAGATGGATGCCTGGAAGGAGCGCTGGGAGAAAGAGGTCGTCGCCCGCTAGAGCCTGCTCCCTTCAAGCGGACTCGTTTGAAGGGTCAAGGCAGTGTCTAACTCCTTGGAATCGATCACTGTCCTGCGTTTTGATCAAAACGCAGCGTGATCTAAAGCACCCCTATGCGCCCGGCCGCGTCCGGCCGGGCGGGCTCGAGCTCGGATGGATGGCCGATGGGGCAGATCAGCGTCAGCAACATAACGAAGTCCTGGGGTGCCTTCACGGCCCTGAAGGGCGTCGACCTCGACGTGCGCGAGGGCGAGTTCCTGTCGATCCTCGGCCCGAGCGGCTGCGGCAAGAGCACGCTCCTGCGCATCATCGCGGGGCTCGAGGAGCCGAGCGGCGGCACCGTCCGGATCGCAGGCCGCGACGTCACCCTCGATCCGGTCTGGAAACGCCGGATCGGCTTCGTCTTCCAGAATTTCGCGCTCTGGCCGCATCTGACCGTGTTCCGCAACGTGTCGATGGGCCTGGAGCTGCGCAAGACGCCCAAGACGGAGCTGCGCGACAGGGTCCTGGAAGCGCTCGAGATGGTGCAGCTCGAGGCCCTGGCGGATCGCCTGCCCGCGCAGCTTTCGGGCGGCCAGCAGCAGCGCGTCGCGCTCGCCCGCGCCATCGTGCTGAAGCCCGACGTGCTCCTGCTCGACGAGCCGCTGAGCGCGCTCGACAAGAACCTCAGGCAGGACATGCAGGTCGAGCTGAAATCGCTGCAGCAGACGCTCGGCCTGACCACCGTCTTCGTCACGCATGACCAGGAGGAGGCGCTCTCGCTCTCCGATCGGGTCGTGGTGATGAACAAGGGCGCGATCGAGCAGCTCGGCACGCCGCATGCCATCTATAACGGCCCGGTCTCCGAATATGTGGCGCGCTTCGTCGGCGAGGCGTTCTTCTTCCGCGGGAGCATCGAGCGGCGGGAGGGCGGCAGCCGCCTGCGGCTGGCCGACGGCAGCGCCGTGCCGGTCGAGGGCGATGTCGCGGCGGACGGGGACGGCCTCGCCTTCGTGCGGCCCGAATGGATCACCCTCGGCAGGCTCGATCCGCGACAGGAGACGGACGTGCCGCGCGGCACCGTCGAGCGCCTGATGTTCTTCGGCCAGTCGAGCGACTATCTCGTGGCGCTGGGCGAGCGGCAGATGCGCGTCAAGCGGCGCCCCGACGCGCCCGAGCTTCAGCCCGGCGACGCGGTCGCGATCCATTGCACGGCGCGGGCGCTGCGCGGCGAGCGGGCCGCGCCATGAAGCGCCCCGGCCTGCTGACGCTGCCCGCCGTCACCATTCTCGGCGCGTTCTTCATTCTGCCGCTGATCTGGGTCTTCATCCTCAGCGTCCTCGCCACCGGGCCGACCGGCGAGGTGCTGCGCGAGGTGACGCTCCAGCACTACGCGCGCTTTCTCACCGATAGCTACTACCTGAACGACCTCCTGCTGCGCACCATCCGCCTCGCCGCGATCGCGACGCTGTTCTCGGTCGCCATCGGCTATCTCGGCGCCTTCGTGATCGTCCGCGCTCCGCCCGCCGCGCAGAGCTGGATGGTGCTGCTGGTGATGCTGCCGCTCTGGGTCAACCTCGTCGTGCGCACCTTGAGCCTGATGGTCGTCCTCGGCCGCACCGGGCCGGTCAACCAGATCCTGGTCGCGCTCGGCATCTCGGCCCGCCCGCTGCCGCTGCTCTACAACGAGACCGCGGTGGTGATCGGCATGGTGCAGGTCGCGGTGCCCTTCGTCGTCATGGCGATCTACGGCGTTCTCCAGTCGATCCCGCGCCAGCTCGAGCACGCCGCCATGACGGTCGGCGCAACGCCGCTCGCCGCGTTCCGCCGCGTGACGCTGCCGCTCAGCCTGCCCGGCATCCTCGCCGGCAGCGTGCTGGCCTTCGGCATCAACGTCGAATCGTTCGTGGTGCCGATCCTGCTCGGCGGCGGCCGCGTGCGCTTCATGAGCGTGGCGGCCTACGAGACCGCGACGGTCTCCAACAACCTGCCCTTCGCGGCGACGATCGGCGTCATCCTGCTCGTCGTCACCATGGCGATGCTGGCCCTCTATCAATGGGCGGTGCGGTCCGCAGGCCGGCCGACCGCCGTCATCCAGGCGGGGTGAGGCGAAGATGCAGACAACACGCATCGGCACGGCGCTGTGGTACGCCGGCATGGTCCTCTTCTTCGCCTTCCTGCTGGCGCCGCTGGCGGTTCTCGTCGCGGTGTCGTTCAACCCGGTCGCGATGGTGTTTCCGCCGCAGGGCTTCACGCTCAAATGGTACGGCACGATCCTCGACAAGCCGGATTTCCTGCACGCCGCCGCGGCGAGCACGGTGCTCGCCATCCTGACGGCGCTGCTGAGCACCGGCCTCGGCGTGCTCGCCGCCATCGGCGTGCAGCGCGATCGCGGGCCTACGAAGGCGATCGTCTCGGCGCTGCTGATGTCGCCGCTGTTCATTCCGGCCGTCATCGTCGCGCTGGCGCTGTTCCAGATCATCTTCATGCTGGGGCTGGTCAACAATGTCTGGACCTTGCTTGCCGCCCATGTCGTCGTCACGCTGCCCTATCCGGTGCGCAACGTGATGGCGCAGATGGAAGGCTTCGACGTCCGGCTCGAGGAAGCCGCGCTCAGCGTCGGCGCGACGCCGCGCCAGGCGCTGTGGCGGGTGACGCTGCCGCTGCTGAAGGCCAGCATCGTGCCCTCGCTGATCATCGTCTTCGTGCTGTCCTGGAACAACTACACGGTGTCGGTCTTCCTCGCCTCCAAGGACTGGACGACGCTGCCGCTGCAGCTGCGCGCCTACCTGCAATACGAGTACGAGCCCTTCGTCGCCGCCATGTCGACGATCCTGATCCTCGCCTCGGTCGTGTTGCTGGTGATCGTCGACCGCACGGTCGGCCTCGGCGCCGTCAGGCGGCGCGAGGGGTGAAGTGGAGTTTGCGCATGATCTTTTCCGAAAACCGGTTCCCGCTTTTCGGGATCATGCGCTAGCTGACGAAGACCTTGCGCCGCTTCGACGAGCGATCGATCTGGACGAGGCGCTTCTGCGCTTCCCCGTCCATGCTCGAGCACATGGCGTCGAGCAGCACCGAGACGAGCATCGCGGACGCCGCGTAGGAATCGAAGACGAGCTGGCTGTTGACCCGCGCCTTCAGCAGCAGGTCCGCGATGGCGTCGTGATCGTTGAAGCTCGCATCCGAGACCAGCAGGATGCGCATCCCGGCCTGCCGGGCGATCTCGATCGCCCGCACGGTCTCGCGCGGATAGAGCGGCATCATGAAGACGAGCATGGAGCGCCCGCCGGCCGCGCGGCATTGCTCGACCTGGTCCTCGATCAGCGAGCCGCCGCCCGCGAGGAGGCGGACGTCCGGATGCACCTTGGCGGCGAAATACGCGAACTGCGTCGCGAGCCCCGCCGAGGCGCGCAGGCCCAGCACCGCGAGCGGGCGGGAGGTCGCGAGCGCCTCCCCGAACCGCTCGACCAGGCCCGTATCGGCCAGCGACTGCGCGAGCTCGGCGAGATTGCCCGCCTCGGCGAGGACGGCGGCCTGAAAGCGGTTCGCCTCCGTCTCGCCGGAGCTCTCCTCGCCGCCCGGGCTGGAGCGCAGGAAGCGGCGCATCTCCAGGTAGCCGTCGAAGCCCAGCGCCACCGCGAAGCGCGTCACCGAAGGCTGGCTGACGCTGGCGAGCTCGGCCAGCTCCATGCTCGACAGGAAGCCGAGCTGCGCGCTGTGCTCGATCATGCATTGGGCGATGCGGCGCTGCGCCGGGGTGAGCCGCTGGCCGGCCGTGCGGCGATCGAGCTCCGCCCGCAGGGCCTGGCGATCCGTCGGCGCCGGGGCCGGAAGGATCGGCCTGGTCTTGTCCGCAGTCGCCGGCGCACTGTTCTCGATCATCCGGGCCCTCTTCGAGTCGCGGTTGCGCATCAATATATTCACAAGCGGCGTCGTCGCATAAGCCGGCGACGCCAAAAAGCGAAAGCCCCGACGGATGCCGGGGCTTCGCCGATCTCGAGGCCGATAAGGCGGCGCGCGGCGCCGCTCAGGCGGCCGCGATGAGCCTGGAGAAGGCGCCGAGCTCGGCCGGCTTGCGATGCGGGAAGGCGACGCCGAGATTCCACGGGAAGATGAAGTGGATCCAGCGGTGCATCCGGATGACGTAGGTCATCATCGCGCCGGTCAGCTCGACGTACTCCTCCTTGGTCTTCAGCGTGTCGAGCGCGTCCGAATACATCTGGCCGATCCGGTGCATGTTGGTGAGGCCGAGATCGGTCATGAACTCGAAGACGTTGAAGGTGCCGGTCAGGAACTCCCGCGTCATGCGGTTGAGCGTCGCAAGCTCCATGTCCTCGTATTTCGAGATCTTGAGCAGGCGGTACATGACGTCGGCGCCGACCAGCATCAGATAGGCTTCCAGATGCACCAGCACCGAGAAGGACTGCTCGCCGCTGCCCGCGCCGCTGTCGATCACGCCCCAGCGCACCTTCTGGATCTCGAGCGGCTCCTCCAGCCAGATCCGGTCGATCTCGGCCTCGATCGCCGCCTTGGCCTCGCGCCAGTCGCCCTCGAATTTCGCGATATGGGACATCAGGCGGCCCTCCGGACGTTGATTTCGACGACGTTTCGGCGCGGCTGCGCGACGGTCTGCTCGTAGACGAGGGCGCCGAGCGCCTGCAGCTTCGGCAGGTCCTCCTCGAATACCTCGGCGAATTTGTTGACGGACGCACTCTCGGTGATCTTGCCGTAGGTCAGGCAGATCGACTGGCCGGGCGCGTAGAGATACACGGCGCCTGGATGGCGCGGCACCATGTTGTTGCGGCCGAGATGGACGATCCGGGTCGGCATCCAGATCGCTTCGCCCGAGATCACGACATGGCCGAGCACGCTTTTCAGCGGCAACTGGGCGAGCACCTGCGCGACGACGTCGGGATTGTCCTTGCCGAGCAGGCGAGCCCGGAAGGATGCGCCGGCTTCGGGCGCCTCGAATTGCAGGATATCAGATGACGACATGCGCCCTCCACGGCGTGAATGAAATCTACAGGCTGCGAAGAGATTGCATAAGTCCATTCATAATGTCAATGAATGAAAATTCACATTCTAATTCTGGCCTACGAGGCGCGGGTTAGCGAGTGTCGCGGCCGACATTGCGCGATTTCGTGGATGTCGAGCCGCCCCGACCTGGCAAGCCGAAACGGCACCGCGCCTAAGCTCGAAGAAGTGACAAGAAGCTCAGCAGGCTGCGCCGTCTGCGCAAACCGCAGCCATGGCGCCGCCGTCGCAGGCTCGCAGATCCCTGCTTGTATATTCCGATTATCGGCACTTATGTGGGTTGTGAATTCGAATATCGGAAACGCCTTGACTCCCGCGAGGCCCGCCCTTCCAATGATCGAGATCAATCGCAGGGGATGCCCGTGGCCGTCGTCGAGCGTGTGAAGAGCGGTAGCAAGTTCGAGGATCTCTTTTGCTTCTCGCGGCTCGTGAAGGTCGAGAACTGGATCTATTCCTCCAACACGGCCGGCCGGAACTACCAGACGCGCGAGATGCCGGAGGATGCGGCGGCGCAGGCCACGCAGGCGCTCGACAACCTCGAAGGCGCGCTCAAGGCGGTGGACGCGACGCTGCGCGACACCGTGCGCTTCACGGTCTGCGTCGCGACGCGCGAGGATCTCGAACCCGTCCTCGCGGTGATCGCCGACCGCATTCGCGGCGCCGACCCGGCCCACACGATCCATATCGGTCCGATGCCGCATGCCGAGATGAAGGTCGAATTGGCGATCGTCGCCTACCGGCGCGATCCGGCGACGCCCGACAGCGTCATCTCGGTGAAGGTCTAGGCCATGGCGGACGTCGTCATCGTCGGTTCCGGCATCAGCGGCGCGGCGAGCGCCTATGAGCTCGCCAAGGAAGGCCTGGACGTCGTCCTGGTCGACCGTTTCGGGCCCGCCGCCATGGCGTCGGGCTGGACGCTCGCGGGCGTGCGCCAGTCCGGACGCCATCCGGCCGAGCTGCCGCTCGCCAAGGCGGCGGTCGAGATCTGGGCGAGCCTCGCCGAGGAGCTCGGCGCCGAGACCCATTATCGGCGCGGCGGCAATCTGCGCCTCGCCCGCACGCCCGAGGAAGTCCCGGTCATCGAGCAGGTCGTCGCCGATCAGCGGGCGGCCGGGCTCGACCTGACGCTCTTGAAAAGCAACGCCGAGATCCGGGCGCTCGCGCCGGCGATCTCGGAGCGCGTGCTCGTCGCGTCCCATTGTCCGAGCGACGGCAGCGCCGATCCGTCCTCTACGGTCCTCGCCTTCGTCGAGGCGGCAAAAAGGCTCGGCGTCACGACGCGCTTCGGCGAGCGGGCGCTGAAGGTGAAGACCGATGGCCGCAAGGCGACCGGCATCGTCACCGACAAGGGCACGATCGACGCCGACCGTGTCGTGATCGCGGCCGGCATCTTCGGCAACGAGCTCTTGACGCCGCTCGGCTACGAGGTGCCGCTGCAGGTGCCGATGGTGACGGTGCTGCGCTCCGCCCCGCTCGATGCCGTGCTGCAGCAGGTGATCGGCGTCGCCAACGCGGATTGCGCCGGCCGCCAGGAATATAACGGCCGCTTCCGCGTCACGAGCGGCCTTCAGGACTGGCACGGCCGCATGTTGGAGCGCCCGACCGAGGCTGGCCCGCGGCCGAAGGTTCTGCCCACCGGCGATAGCATGGCGGAGGTCGTGAGGACCTTCGGCGAGGTCGTGCCGGCCTTCGCGGCGGCCGAGATCGAGGACTTCTGGGCCGGGCTGATCGATATGACGCCCGATGCCCTGCCGGTCATCGATGCCTCGCTCGACATCGAGGGGCTGACGGTCGCGATGGGCTTCTCGGGCCATGGCTTCTGCCTCGGGCCGATCACCGGGCGGATTGTCGCCGACCTCGTGCAGGGGCGGCCCGCCCGCCTGCCGATCGAGCCGTTCGGCATCCGCCGCTTCGCGACCTTGCGCAACGCGGCCGAGCCGGTGACGCTGCATGGCTAGAGGCTTTCGCGGCCTTTGGACCTCTGGAATGGCATGCATTGACGGCGTCGGTCGGGACGCGGCTTGATCTGGAAAATCGAAGACCCGGAAAATCGAAGACCTGCAAAAACGCTCATACAACGACAGGGGCACGGCATGGCTTTCACGACAGTCCTCTCACGCACCGCAACCCTGTCGCGAGCGCTCGCCCTCGCGGCGGCAGGCTCGCTCCTGCTGGCGGCCGGCGCCGGCGCCCAGACGCTGCGCGTCGCGGTGCCCGGCAACGACATGGCGACCCTCGACCCGTTCCGGGCGAGCGCCACGCTCGACACCAACGTCATCAACTGGCTGTTCAACGGCCTCGTCCGCATCAAGCCCGGCCAGGTCAACCCGGAGCTGATCGAGCCGGACCTCGCCGAGAGCTGGACCTCGTCTCCCGACAAGAAGGAATGGGTCTTCAAGCTGCGCGACAACGTGCAGTGCCAGGGCGACTACGGCCCGCTGACGGCCGATGACGTCGTCTATTCGCTGAAGCGCGCCTCGACCAAGGAGACATCGAGCTACTTCGCCGACTACGCCGCGATCCAGTCGATCGAGGCGCCCGATCCGAAGACCGTGAAGATCACGCTCAAGGAGACGGTGCCGAGCCTGCTCGGCCTGCTCGTGCCCTATCACGGCGGCAATATCGTCTGCCGCAAGGCCGTCGAGGCGCTCGGCAACGATTTTGGCCGCAAGCCCGTCGGCACCGGACCGTTCGAGTTCGTCGAATACCAGCCGCAGCAATTCGTGCGCCTGAAAGCGAACGAGAAGTATTTCCGCGGCGCCCCGCAGATCAAGGAGATCGTCTTCCGCTACATGGCCTCGGATTCGAGCCGCGACCTCGCCTTCCAGTCCGGCGAGATCGACCTCGTCAACGGCAAGTTCGAGGATGCCTGGATCAAGCGGATGGGCCAGCTCCCGCAGACCACGGTGCAGGTCACCGGCCCGCTCGAGATCCACGTGCTGCATCTCAACATGACGCAGAAGCCGCTCGACGACATCCGCGTGCGCCGCGCCATCGCCCATGCGATCGACCGCGAGTCGCTGGTGAAGTTCCGCGGCACCGCGATCTCCAAGCTCGCCGATTCGATCATCCCGGGCGGTTATCTCGGCCACGTCACCATGCCGCTGCCGAAATACGACGTGGCCGAGGCCAAGCGCCTGCTCGCCGAGGCCGGCCATCCGAACGGCATCACGATCAAGGTCATCCAGACGACGCTGCCCGCGATGCTGACGACGATGCAGGTCGTGCAGTCGCAATTGAAGGCCGCCGGCATCAACCTCGAATTCGCCCTCGTCGACCACCCGACCTTCCACGCCCAGATCCGCCAGGACCTGTCGCAGGCGGTCTATTACGGCGCGGCGCGCTTCCCCGTCGCCGACAGCTTCCTCGGGCAGTTCTACGAATCGGCCGCGATCGTCGGCAAGCCGACCGCCGTCACCAATTTCTCGCATTGCGACGTCGCCGATGCCGAGATCAAGGCGGCGCGCAGCGAGCCGGACCTCGAGAAGCAGAAGGCGCTGTGGGCCGCTGCCCAGAAGAAGATCATCGAGGCGGTCTGCGCCGTGCCGCTCTACGAGATGGGTCAGCCCTGGGCGTGGAAGAACGCGCTGACCTTCGCCTATCCGATCGTCGGCTCGCTCGGCCTGTCGCCGCCGATCGACGAAACCACCCGCCTCGCGAAGTGACCGGGACGGGGCGCTGAACGTGGCGGGCTTCCTCCTGAGGCGGCTTGGCTTCGCGGTCGTCACCCTTCTCGCCGTCCTGACCCTGGTGTTCTTCGTCGTCCGGATCCTGCCGGGCGACCCCGCCTTGGTCATCCTCGGCGATCAGGCGAGCGCCGAGAGCGTCGCGGCGCTGCGCAGCAAGCTCGGCCTCGACCTGCCGGTCACGACCCAGTACTGGCGCTTCATGGCGGGCGCGCTCCAGGGCGACTGGGGCGTGTCCATGGTGACGGGCCGCCCGGTCGTCCGCGAGGTGCTGAACGTCCTGCCCTATACGCTCGAGCTGACCGCCGTGGCGCTGGTGCTCGGCGTCGTCATCGGCCTGCCGATCGGCGTCTGGGCGGCCGTGAACCGCAACCGCATTCCCGATTACGTGACGCGCATCGTCTCGCTGATCGGGCTGTCGGCGCCCGCTTTCGTGACCGGCATCGTGCTGCTGATGCTGTTCGCGATCACCTGGACCTGGTTCCCGGTGATCAGCAGCGGCCAGGCGACGACCTTCACGGGCCGGCTGCGCGAGCTGGCGCTGCCGGCCGTCAACCTGGCGCTGATCATGGCCGCTTATGTGACGCGCGTCACGCGCTCCGCGATGCTCGAGGTGCTGAGCCAGGACTATGTCCGCACGGCGCGCGCCAAGGGCGTGCCGGCACGGGTGGTGATCTGGCGGCACGCGCTGCGCAACTGCCTCATTCCGGTCGTCACCGTCGTCGGCCTCTATCTCGGCATCCTGATCGGCAATTCGGTGCTGACCGAGATCGTCTTCAACCGGCCCGGCCTCGGCAAGCTGATCGTCGGCGCCCTCGCGCAGCGCGACTACACCATGCTGCAGGGGATGATGGTGATCTACACGCTGATCGTGGTGCTGGTGAATCTCGGCACCGATCTCGTCTACGGCCTCGTCGATCCGCGGGTGCAGTACAAATGACCGACGCTAAGGCCGCCGTTCCGGAAGCCGCGCCGCCGTCCGAGCTGCGCTCGCTCACCCGCCTCAGCCTGCAGGCGCTGCGCCGCGCCTTCACGGCGAACGCGACGACCTGGGTCGGCACCGTGCTGTTCGCCGCCATCGTCCTGCTCGCGATCTTCGCGCCGCTGATCGTTCCCTATGATCCGATCGAGCAGAACATCGTCGCGCGGCTCCAGCCCCCCGACGCCGCGCATTGGCTCGGCACCGACTATTATGGCCGCGACACGCTGTCGCGCCTGCTCGTCGGCGCGCGCTACTCGCTGTTCATCGGCATCGCGGCGATCATCGTGGCGGTGATCATCGGCACGCTGATCGGGCTGCTCGCGGGCTATTATGGCGGGCGCATCGACATCGTCGTGATGCAGGCGATGGACATCGTGCTCGCCTTCCCGGCGCTGATCCTCGGCCTGATCCTCGTCGCGATGCTCGGCGCCACGGTCACGAATATCGTCATCGCGATCGCGTTCACGGCGGTGCCGCCCTTCGCGCGCATCGCGCGGGCGCCTGTCATCGCGCTGCGCGAGCGCGAATTCGTGCAGGCCGGCCGGGCGCTTGGCTTCTCGGACCTGCGCATCATGTTCCGGCATCTTCTGCCCAACATCCTGCCCGACATCCTCGTCATGGCCTCGCTGTGGATGGCGACGGCGGTGCGCACCGAGGCCTCGCTTGCCTTCATCGGCCTCGGCATCGCGCCGCCGACGCCGACCTGGGGCGGCATGGTCCGGGAGGGATTCGAGAACATCCTCGATTCCTACGCGCTGGCGCTATTCCCGAGCCTCGCGGTGCTAATCCTCGTGCTCTCGCTCAACCTGATCGGCGATGGCCTGAGAG
>JBDHTH010000043.1:0-11299 GCA_039808545.1 Phreatobacteraceae bacterium
GCCGTCACGGCGCGGTCCTGACGCAGGCGCCGTCGCGCGCCACGACCTTGCCGTGCTTGACGACGAGGCGGCGGGGCGGCCGGGCGACACCCGCCTCGGTGATCGCCTCGCCTTTGACGACGATAAGATCGGCCTTGGCGCCCACTTTCACGCCGTAATCGGCAAGCCTCATCACGTCGGCGCCGCCTTGCGAGCAGACATGGAAGGCGAGCGCGACCTCGTCGTCGCGGCGGAAATTGTTCCGGAGGCCGACCAGCATGGCGCGCTCGAGCATGTCGGCATTGCCATAGGGACCCCAGGTGTCGCGGATGCCGTCCGAGCCCGAGCAGACGCGGATGCCCTCGCCGAGCAGCCGCTTCACCGGCGGGGCGGGGCGGTAGGCCGGGCCGGTCGTCATGATGCCGATATCGAGCGCCGCGATCTGCTTGATCAGCGGGTCGACCAGCGCCGGGTCGGGCGTGCCGAGGCAGAAGGCGTGGCTGACCACGACGTTGCCCTGCATGCCGAGCGCCCTGGTGCGCTCGAAGATCAGGTCGAACGAGAAGCCGCCCATCTCGCCCGGCTCGTGCAGGTGGATGTCGATCGGCCGGCCGTATTTCTGCGCAAGGCCGAAGATCGCGTCGAGATGGCCCTTCGGGTCGCGATCGATGCCGCAGGGGTCGAGGCCGCCGACCACCTCGGCGCCGGCCTTCAGCGCCTCGTCCATCAGCTCCAGCGTGCCGGGCCGGCGCAGCAGGCCGGACTGCGGGAACGCCACGATCTCGATGTCGACGATGTCGGCGTAAGCTTCGCGCGTCGCCATCACGCCTTCGATGCCCCACAGCCCGACCTCGTTGTCGACGTCGATATGGCTGCGGATATGGGTCGAGCCGTGCCCGACCGAGAGCACCGCCTGGCGCGCCGACTGGCGGGCCGGGTCGATGTTCATCGACTTCTTCAGGCTGCGCTCGTTATCGATCTTGTCGAGCAGGTTCGGGCCGACCTCGTTCTTCCACCAGCCCATGCCCCAGAGAGACTTGTCGAGATGGGTATGCGCCTCCACCAGCCCCGGCAGGACGAGGTCGCCGGCCACGTCCTCGATCCACGCGCCGCCGGCGTCGAGATTAGGCCCGATCGCGGCGATCCGCCCGTCGCGGATCAGCACGTCCTGCTTTGGCCCGCCCATCGGGCGGCCGTTGCGGATCAGGAGGGCGTCGGCCATGGAAGTTTCCTCGTGTGATTATCGCAGTTTCGGATTGAGCGCGTCGCGCAGCCAGTCGCCGAGCAGGTTGACCGAGAGCACGATCAGCCCGAGCTGGAGGGAGGGGAACACCACCACCCACCAGGAGCCCGCGAACAGATACTGGTTGCCGATCCGGATCAGCGTGCCGAGCGATGGCTGGGTGATCGGCATGCCGACGCCGAGGAACGACAGCGTCGCCTCCGACAGGATCGCGAGGCCGAGATTGAGCGTCGCGGCCACCATCACGGGGGTCAGCGTGTTCGGCAGGATGTGCCGGCGCATGATGCGGGCGGGCGCGACCCCGATGATGCGGGCCGCCAGCACGTATTCCTTGCCCCGTTCCACCATCGTGGAGGCGCGCACCGTACGCGCATACTGCACCCAGGCCGTGAGCGAGATCGCCAAGATCAGGATCAGGGAGGCGAATGAATCGCGAAGACCTGGCGGCAGCAGGCCCCGGAAGAGGGCGCTGACCAGGATCGCGACGAGCAGCGTCGGGATCGACAGCACCGTGTCGCCGATCCGCATCAGCAGGTTGTCGACGGCGCCGCCGACGAAGCCGGCGATCAGCCCGACCGTCACGCCGAGCGTCATCGACACCGCGACGGACGCGATGCCGATCATCAGGGAGATACGCGTGCCGTAGAGGATCGCCGAAAGCACGTCGCGGCCCTGCGGGTCGGTGCCGAGGATGAAGGGCCATTCCCCGTCCTTCATCCAGATCGGCGGGATCTCGGCCTTGTCGATGAAGATCTGCGACAGATCGTGCGGGTCCTGCGGCACGATCCAGGGCGCCAGCAGCGCCGACAGCATCAAGAGCGCCAGCACGATCAGGGAGAGGATCGCGATCGGCGATTTGCGGAACGAATAGCCGACATCGCTGTCGAGCATGCGGCGGATGGCGGTGATGCTAGTGGCCACGGGCGCCTCCCGCGACCGAGCCCTGGCGCAGGCGCGGATCGACCAGCGCGTAGGTGAGGTCGACCAGCGTGTTCAGCGTCACGAAGATGAACGAGACGATGATGAGATAGGCCGCCATCACCGGGATGTCGACGAAGGTCACGGCCTGCACGAAGAGCAGCCCCATGCCGGGCCATTGGAACACCGTCTCGGTGACGAGCGCGAAGGCGATCAGGTTGCCGATCTGCAGCCCCGTGACGGTGATCACCGGCATCAGGCAGTTGCGGAGCGCGTGCCGGAAATTGATCGCGCGGCTCGGCAGGCCGCGGGCGCGGGCGAAGCGGATGAAATCGGTGCGCAAGGTCTCCAGCATCTCGGCGCGCACCAGGCGCATGACGAGCGTGATCTGGAACAGCGACAGCGTCACGCCCGGCAGGATCAGCGCCCAGCGCCCCGAGGATGTGAGGAAGCCGGTGCTCCACGGTCCGATCTGCACCACCTCGCCGCGCCCGAAGGCGGGCAGCCATTGCAGCGTCACCGAGAAAATCAGGATGAACAGGATGCCGAGCGCGAAGCTCGGCAGCGAGACGCCGAGCACCGAGACGAACTGGATGACCTTGGCGAGCCAGGAATCTCGTCGGATCGCCGAATAGACGCCGAGCGGGATGCCGATGACGAGCGACAGCACGGTCGCGACGATCACCAGCTCGAAGGTGGCGGGAAAGCGCTCCGCGATCAGTGCAGAGACTTCCTGCTGGTTGCGGTACGAGATGCCGAAATCGCCGCGCACGGCATTGCCGACGAAGGTCGCGAACTGGAACACGAATCCGCGGTCGAGACCGAGCCTGGTACGCAATTCGTCGCGCTGGGCCTGCGTCGCCTGCTCGTTGAGCATCAGCTCGACGGGGTCGCCGACGAAGCGGAAGATGACGAAGGCGAGGAACGCCACGGTCAGCATCACGCCGATGGCATTGGCCAGTCGCTTGACGAGGAAAGCGAGCATTGCGGGGCCCTGTCGATTTCCGGCGGCGGCTGCGCGGCCGTGGACGGTGGAGCCGGCGCCCTTCGAACGATGTCGTCCGAAGGCGCGAGGCAGTCTCTCACGCCCTGGAGCCGATCACTATCCTGCGTTCCGATCGAGCTGACCGAGACACGACATGACCGAAGAAGCCGGCGGGACGACGCGCCCCGCCGGCAGGGCGTCGGCCGAGCGTCATTTCATCTCGGTCAACCACAGGCGCGGCTTGTTGTCGGTCGCCTGGATCATGGTCTTCACGTTGCTGCGGATCGCCCAGGCCATCGGCTGGTTGTGCAGCGGAATGAACAGGTGCTCGGCCTTGGCGATCTTCAGCGCCTCGGTCATCAGCGGGATGCGCTTGGCGGTGTCGAGCTCGACGCCCGCCTTGTCGGTCAGCGCGTCGATGTCGGGCCGGCCCCAATTGCCCCAGTTGAACACGCCGCCGGTGCCGGACTTGGAATGCAGCACCTGGATCAGCAGCGAGTAGGCGTCGATCATCGGCTCGTTGGCCCAGCCGAACGAGATCACGTCGAACTCGCCCTTCACGCGCTTCGGCGTCTGCTGGCTGCGCGGCGCGAGGCTTAAGTTCGGCTTCAGGCCGGCGCGCGCCCACATGGCGGCGACCGCCTGGCAGAACTCCTCCTCGTTGACGAGACTGTCGCTCTGGCAGTTGAACAGGAACGAGAAGCCGGCCGGATAGCCGGCCTCGGCGAGCAGCTTCTTGGCGCCGTCGAGGTCGAAGGGCAGGCGCGCTTCCATGTCGGCCGTGTAGCCCGGAATGGCCGGCGCCACGAGCGCGCCGGTGTTGCGCGAGAGCCCGCGCATGGCGCGCTTCTGCACCGCGTCGATGTCGATCGCGCGATAGAGCGCCTCGCGGACTCGTCTGTCCTTGAACGGGTTCTTGCCCTTCACGTCGCTCTCCACGAGCGCGTCGGTGAGGTTGAAGGCGAAGAACACGGTCCTGAGCTCGTTGGTCTGGAGCACCTTCACATCCGGCGAAGCGGTGAGGCGCGGCAGGTCCTGGAGCGGCGCGACATTGGTGTATTCGATCTCGCCCGAGAGAAGGGCCGCGACACGCGTCGCCGACGAGGCGATCGGGATGAACTCGATGCGGGTCAGGTTGTGCTTCGGCTTGTCCCACCATTTCGGGTTCACGACGAACACCGTCTTGGCGTCGGCGCGGCGCGACTCGACCATGAACGGGCCGGTGCCGTTGGCGTTGTCGGTGGGGTAGCCCTTGATGCCCTTGCTGGAATCGGTCGGCAGCGTGGCGTTGTTCGCCTCCAGCCATTCCTTGTCGAAGATGAAGATGTTGGTGAGGTCGTTGAGCAGCAGCGGGTAGGGGCCGTTGACCTCGATGTCGACCGTGTAGTCGTCGACCTTGGTGGAAGATTTGTAGGCCGGCAGGTTGCCCTTCAGCGGCGAGGTCTCGTGCGTCACGCGGGCGAGCGAGGCGATCACGTCGTCGGCGTTGAAGGTGCTGCCGTTATGGAAGGTCACGCCCTTGCGCAGCTTGAAGCGCCAGACGGTGGGCGAGACCGTCTCCCAGGATTCGGCGAGCGCCGGCTCGATCTTCAGATCGCCCGTATAGCGCACCAGCCCTTCATAGACGTGGTTCAGCACCGCCAGCGTGAAGGTGTCGCCGTAGGAATAGGGGTCGAGCGAGGCGATCTCGCGCGCCGATCCCCATTTCAAGGTCTTGGCCTCGACCGGCGCGGCCTGGCCCACGAAGGCCGACAAGGCGAGCGCCATTGTTCCCGCCAGCCACCATTTTCTGCTCATCACACCGTCCCCTGTTCGGTTGCGTGAACTCCGTGGCGCGGGCCTGGCTGGCATCGCATCGCGGAGCAAGGCTGCTTGTTTTTTAGCTTAGTGCACAATTATCAATCACTATTGCACACAGTTTCATTATGCTATTGTATGCAACAGAGGAAGACAAGGATTTTTTGCCGCGACCTCTGGCCGCGTCCCTTAGAATCGGGCAGGCGGGCCGTTCCGCGGCGACAAATCGAGGATTCAGCGATGTCGGGTGACCGAAAGAGCAGCCGAACGGGAAAGGGACGCCCCGCAGCCGGCAAGGGGTTGAGGTCGCAATCGGTCTATCGCGCCCTGCATAGGGCCATCATCGAGCAGGCGCTGCGCCCCGGCATGAAGCTGCCGGAGGATTCGATCGGCGAGGAGCTCGGCGTCAGCCGCACGCTGGTCCGCGAGGCGCTGGGCCGGCTCGCGGTCGAGGGGCTGGTCGAGCTGAAGCCGAACAAGGGCGCGTCGGTCTCCTATCCGACGCTGGAGGAGGCGCGCGACGTCTTCGACGTGCGCCGGGCGCTCGAGCGCCAGGTGATGCAGACGCTGGCGGGGCGGCTGACGGCCGCGCAGGTCGCGCTCCTAGAGAAACATGTCGGCGACGAGGATGTGGCGCGCGCGGCCGGCGCCGAGGGGCCGGAGTCGATCCGCCTCGCCGGCGAGTTCCACGTCCTGCTCGCCGAGATGACCGGCAACGCGCTGCTGAGCCGCTACGTGCAGGAGCTGTGCTCGCGCTGCTCGCTGATCCTCGCGCTCTACGGCCGGCCGCATTCCTCCGAATGCGCCGTCAACGAGCATCGCGAGCTGATCGAGGCGCTCAAGGGCCGCGACGTCGAAGCCGCCATCCGCCTGATGGACCATCACCTCGATGCCGTGACGGCGCGCGCGGTCCTCGCGCCACGCACCGCGACCGAACTGCGCGACCTGCTCGCGCCCTATGCCCTCAGCGAAGGATTGAGCCCGCCATGACGACCGCCAGCGCCGCCCTCACGAGCGTTTCCGATGCCGCGCCGGTAACCTTCGATTTCGCGGCGCTGACCCCGCGCGAGCGCTACAAGCTGCTGATCGGCGCCGTCGTGCCGCGGCCGATCGCCCTGGTCACGACGGTGTCGAAGGAGGGGCGGGTGAACGCCGCCCCGTTCAGCTTCTTCAACTGCCTGTCGGCCGATCCCGCGATCCTGGCGCTGGGCGTGGAGTACCGGCCGAGCGGCGCCCAGAAGGACACGGGCCGCAACGTCCGCGACACGCTCGGCTTCACGGTCAACATCGTCTCGGACGCGCTGCTGGAAGCGATGAATGTCTGCGCCGTGCCGTTCGGCCCGGAGGCCGACGAGCTCGCCGAGGCCGGGCTCACGGCCGCCCCCGGCGTCAAGGTTCCGTGCCCCTATATCGCGGAGGCGCCGGCCGCCTTCGAATGCCGCCAGCATACGACGCTCGGCATCGGCAATTCCCGCGAGATCATCCTCGGCGAGGTCGTCTACGCGCATTTCCGCGCCGATGTGGTGGACCGGATCAAGCACTATGTCGACCCGGTCGCGCTCGACGCGGTCGGCCGCATGGGCGGGCACGGCTATGCCTCCACCCGCGACCTCTACGATTTGAGGACGATGAGCGTCGACCAATGGCGCAGCGGCGAGCCCGCCCGCCGCCAGCCGATCGGCAGCGTCTGACCTGCGCGACCTGGCCCTAGATCGTCGGGCCGCTCGCCAGCATCGCGTCGACGGCGGGGCGGTCCGCCATGCCGTCCCAGCCGCGGCCGCGCGCCGCCTCGATCGCCGCGACGGCCGCCGCGAAGCGCGCCGCCTCGATCGGCGGGCGCCCCTCGCCGAGACCGAGCGCATAGGCGCCGTGGAAGACGTCGCCGCAGCCCGTGGTGTCGACCGCCTCGACCCGGAAGGCCGGCACGCGGGTGATCTCGCCGTCGATCAGCCACAGGCTGCCCTGGGCGCCGCGCGTCACGGCATGGACCTTGCCGGGCCCGGTCGCGTGGCGCCGCAGAAGGTCGGCGGCATCGCCCTCGCCGGCGAGCTCGCGCAGGCCTTCGCTGGAAAAGACGACATGCTCGGCGAGCGCGTTCAACTGGATATTGTCCTGCGAGCGACCGCCATCGGCGTCGAGCACGGTCGGGACGCCGGCGGCGCGCGCCCGCTCCAGCGCCAGCGCCGAGCCAACCGGCCAGCGGGAATCGGCGAGCAGCACCGCCGTGTCGTCGAGCGGGGCGTCGGTGAGCAGCTCGGGGCCGGTCGGCAGGCTGCGCCGGTCCGAGACGATGGAGCGCTCGCCGCGCTCGTCGACGATCACGATGGCGCGCAGCGTCCGGTGATCCGCGATCATCGCGACGCCGTCGCAATCGACGCCCGCGCCGCGCATCAGGCGCACCGCCTTCTCGCCCGCCTCGTCGCGGCCGACGCGCCCCCAGAACGCCGCCTCGCCGCCGAGGTGGCAGATCGCCACGGCGGCGGTCGCGGCCGGCCCGCCGAAGCGCTCCTCATAGCCGAGGACGCCGACCTTGATCCCGGAGGCGGGGAGCGAGGGAACGCGGAACACCTCGTCATGCACGAGGTTGCCGACACAGACGATTCTGCGCTTCATGGGCTTGATCACGGGTTGCGGCCGGCCCGCGAAGCGGCCGCGCGGACGGCGATGTCGGATGCTTGCGGGCAGGCGCCCAGCGCCGGGGCGCAGAGCGGCCCGCATGATGCATCATTCGGCCCTCTCCGCAATCGCGATTTTCGGTTTCGCGCATTTCCGCTTCACAACCGCGCGCCGCTGTGGCTCAGATAGGCGATGGACCCTCTGACACGGCGGCACAGCGACATCCTCGAGATTCTCGAGCGGCGCGGCTACGCGGCGATCGAGGAGCTGGTCGAGGCGTTCAACGTCACGCCGCAGACCCTGCGCCGCGACCTGCAGGACCTGCATGACCGGGGGCTCCTGCGCCGCCACCATGGCGGGGCGAGCGCCAATATCAGCACCGCCAATGCCGATTACGGCCTGCGCCATGTCGAGGCGGTCGCCGAGAAGGCGGCGATCGGCCGCGCCGCAGCGCGGCTCATCAAGCCCGGCCAGTCGCTGTTCCTGTCCGCCGGCACGACCGTCGACGCCTTCGCGAAGGCGGTCGCGGATGCCGGCATCAGCGGCCTGCGCATCGTCACCAACTCCATTACGGCTGCGGCTTTCATCGACAAGGCGCCCGGCATCTCGATCCAGATCACGGGCGGGCTCTGGCTTGGCCACAACCGCCAGCTCGGCGGGCATCAATCCGCGGCCTTCATCGAGCATTTCCGCTGCGACGTGATGCTCGGCAGCATCGGCGGCATCGATCCCGAGGGCAACCTCCTCGAATATCGCGACGACGACGCCGTGATGGCGCGCGCCATGTTCCGCAACGCCCGCCGCCGCATCCTGCTCGCCGACCACACGAAGTTCACGCGCGTCGCGATGTGCCGGGTCGGCCATCTCGCCGACGTCTCCACCTTCATCACGGATCGCAGGCCCGGCCCCGCCGCGCGCCGGCTGATCGAGGCGGCCGGCTGCGAGCTGATCGTCGCCATGGAGTAAGGGGCTTTGCCGGGTCGCCGATCCACGCAAAACGAAAATTCGACTTGCGAAAGCGAAACCGGCATGCATCAATCGCGGCAAGAAGCGAGAAGACGGACCCTGGGAGGATCGACCGTGCCGCGCGGCCTGTGCCGCGGGCTTGCGCGCCATCACGCATCCGCCGCGCCGCGAGCATCGTCTCATGAGCGTCGGGCCTCGTGGCGCCGGACCCTCCCGGAACCGTCTTTCACCTGCTCCCGGCGCGCCCGCGCCATCGTACCGAACCATTGCGGAAGGTTGAGACCATGGCCTGCTCCACGCTCGCGGAACTCAAAGCCGATCTGAAGGCGATCGGCGTCGATCTGTCGGCGGCGGCACCCGATTTCTCGCGCGCCAAGCGGCCGCCCGACGCCATGATCGACCGCTGGGCCGAGACCGCCGCGCTCGCCGAGCCGGAGGTGCGCCAGGTCGCGATCTGGGCGATCCGCGAGGCCGCGCTCGCGGCCGGCATCGTGCCCTCCTCGGTGCAGGAGCTCTACCTCGCCCGCGCCGCCGAGAAATGGTCGGGCAGCACCGTGCCGGCCATGAACCTGCGCGGCTGGACCTACCACACCTGCCGCGCCGTGTTCCGCGCCGCCAAGGCGCTCGATTCCAAGCTCTTCATCTTCGAGCAGGCGGTCGGCGAATGGGCCTATGCCGAGCAGCACCCGTTCGAATACACGGCCGGCGTGCTGGCGGCGGCGCTGCGCGAGGGCCATACCGGCGCGGTCTTCCTGCAGGCCGACCACGACCAGATCAACGCCAAGGCCTATGCCAAGGACGCAGGCGCCGAGCGCGACCGGCTCGAGACGATCATGCGCACGCAGATCGATGCCGGCTACTATAATATCGACATCGACGCCTCCACGGTCGTCGATCTCGACCTCAAGACCGTCGAGGACCAGCAGCGGCTCAACGCCGAGATCACGGCGCATTTCACGAAATTCGTGCGCGCCCTGGAGCCGAAGGGCGTCACCATCTCGCTCGGCGCCGAGATCGGCGAGGTCGGCCATGAGAACACGACCCCTGAAGAGCTGCACGCCTTCATGAAGGTCTATCGGGAATCGCTCGCCGGCCTCGGCGGGAACCTTGCGCCGGTCTCGAAGATCTCGATCAATTCGGGCACCTATCACGGCGGCAAGGTGCTGCCCGATGGCTCGCTTGCGGCCGTCAACGTCGATTATCCGCTGCTCGGCGAGATCTCGCGCCTCTGCCGCCAGAACTACCAGATGGGCGGCGCGGTGCAGCACGGCGCCTCCACCCTGCCGGGCGCGCAGCTCGCGAAGTTCCCCGGCACCGGCGCGGTCGAGATCCATCTCGCGCTCGGCTTCAACAACCTGATCTTCGACCATCCGAGCCTGCCGCAGGCGATGCGCGACCAGATCCGCGACTATACCTTCGCGAACCATGCGAACGAGCGGGCACCGGGCGAGACCGACGCGCAGTTCCTCTACAACACGCGCAAGAAGTCGTGGAAGGTCATGAAGGGCGCGTTCTGGGCGATGCCCGAGGGGCCGACCGCCGAAATCATGGCTTCGCTTCAGGGCATGTTCCATGACATGTTCACCTGGATGAATGTCGGCGGCACGAGCAAGCTCGTGGACGAGACGACGACGCTCGTGAAGGTCTCGCCGCCGGTGCCGGCGGCGCTGACCAAGGCGCGGGCGGCCTGAGGCTCGCCGACGCCTTCGCGATCCGCGTGCCCGCCCGAACGGGCACGCCACCAAGAAACGACAGGGACGAAACGACGGATTCAAACGCAACGCCTAGAGCCTGCTCCCTTCAAACGGTTCCGTTTGAAGGGTCAAAGCAGTCTCTCATTCGTAGGAATCGATCACTGTCCTGTCTTTTGATCCTTTTGATCAAAAGACAGCGTGATCTAGCGTTGACTGCAACCTCGGGGAGAGAATGGTCATGAACCTGCAACGCAGATCCTCACTGCTGAAGCTCGCCGCCGCCGGCCTGGCGCTCGGCCTCGGCTTCGCCACCCCGGCCTTCGCCCAGAAGGCGGAAGTGCGCTGGGGCCAGTGGAAGGGGACGGAAGTCGGCGAGAAGGTGATGGCCGCGCTGAAGGCCGCCTTCGAGAAGGACAATCCCGACATCACGCTGACGGCGGTCGATTCCCCCTTCACGGGTTTCCATGACCGCGCCATCGTCCTGTCGCAGGCCAAGAAGCTGCCCGACGTGCTGCTGGTGCAGGTCGACTGGGTCGCCGAGTTCGCCGATCTCGGCATGATCGAGCCGATCGACGACCTGATCGCCAAGGAGCCGAAGGAGTTCTTCTCCAACATCCCGGTCACCTTCCACACCAAGTGGAAGGGCAAGCAGTACTACCTGCCGATCGAGAGCGGCGCGGTCGCGCTGTTCTGGAACAAGGACCTGTTCAAGGCGGCCGGCATCGACGGCCCGCCGAAGACCTGGGAGGAGTTCCGCGAGGTCTCCAAGAAGCTGACCAATCCGGAAAAGCGCATCTACGCGGTGACCGGCACGCTTGCGGCCGAGCCCCCGACCAACGCGACCTACGACATCTACCCGCTGCTGCTGCAATACGGCGCCAAGATCATCGACGAGAACAACAAGGCGGTCTTCAACAGCCCCGAGGGCGTCGCCGCGATCGAGGCCTACGCGGCCCGCATCAATGTCGACAAGGTGTCGGTGCCGGGCGTGCTCTCGAACGGCGAGAAGGAGAAGCGCGCCAACTTCGCCTCCAACAACGTCGCGATGATGTTCGAGGGGCCGTGGGGCGTCGCCATCCAGAAGCAGCTCAACCCGAACCT
>JBDHTH010000044.1:0-11242 GCA_039808545.1 Phreatobacteraceae bacterium
TCGCCCCAGGGCATGCAGTAGAAGGGCTGGCCGATGCTGCTGATCGTCTCGAAGCCCATGCCGCGACACGAGTCCGGCAGCTTGACGACGAGGTTGATGCCCTTGATGCCGACGAGATGGCGCTTCTTCGGCGTGAAGCCCTCGATGGTCTCGAGGAGGCGATCCGCCCAGGGCCCCGCCGTATCGACGAGCGTGCCGGCTTCCACCGTCGCGGTCCCGCCCGCCGCCGCGTCCTCCAGCGACAGCCGCCAGCGATTGCCCGGCAGCCGCGTCAGGGCGGTGACCCGCGTATAGTTGCGCACATTCGCGCCCAGGGCGGCCGCGTCGAGCACGGTGTCGAAGCAGATCCGCTCCGCCCAATTGTACTGGTACTCGTCGAAGACCGCCACGCTTTCGAGCCGGTCGCGATCCATGAGGCCGACGAGCCCATATTGTTCCCTCGCCGCCTTGGCAGGCAGCCGGCGATAGTTGAGCGGCACGGCCTTCGAGCCGAAGAGGCCGAGCGCCCGATAGCCGAGATCGACCTTCCAGCCCGGATAGGCGCCATCCTTCAGGACCGGGAAGAAGAAGGTGTGCCGCGTGACCCGCTCCGGCATCGTGGAGGCGAGCTCGGTGCGGCAGCGCATCGCCAGCCGCGCCATCCGGACGCGGTTGAACAGGTCGCGCGGCCGGTGGATGAAGCGCCAGAGCGGATAATCGGGCGAGAAATGCGCGAGGCCGCAATAGAGGAGCCGGCTCGAGCGGCTCGAGGTGCCGCTCGCGAAATCCCCCTTGTCGACCAGCAGCGTCGAGAATCCCGCCGCCGCGACATGCTGCGCGGCGCTCGCGCCGACCGCGCCGCCGCCGACGATCGCGACGTCGAATGTCTTTCCGTTCAGATCAGCTAGCGGCGTGCGCATCGGGCGTTTTCCAATCCGGCTGGGTGGTCAGGCGGGAACCGCCTCGGAAGGGCCTTGCCGCAGCGCCGCCGAGAGGTCGTCGCGCGTCGCGGCGGCGTCCTCCAGCCAGCCGACGCGCAGCTCGGGCACCGAGGCGGTCAGAAGCTTGGTGTAGGGGTTTTGCGGCGCGGTCAGCACGGCGGCGGTCGGCCCCGCCTCGACGACGCGGCCGTGGCGCAGCACCGTGACGCGGTTGGCGATGTCCGCCACCGTCGCAAGATCGTGGCTGATGAAGATGACCGCGAGGCCGAGCTCGTCGCGCAGCCCCTTGACCAGAGCGATGATCGACTGCGCCACGATGGTGTCGAGCGCCGAGGTGATCTCGTCGCAGATCAGCACCTCGGGCTCGGCCGCCAGCGCCCGCGCCAGGTTGACGCGCTGCTTCTCGCCGCCGGAGATCTGCGTCGGATAGCGGTCGAGATACTCGGCCGGCAGCGACACCCGCGCGAGCAGATCGGCCATCCGCGCCTCGGCCTGCGCGCCCGTGAGGCCGTGAAAGAACTTCAGCGTACGCCCGAGGATGCGCCTGAGGCTGTGCCTCGGATTGAGCGCCGTGTCGGCCATCTGAACGACGAGCTGGATGCGGCGGCGCTCCGCCTTGCTGCGGTCGCGATCGAGGGCCGCGAGCGGCGCGCCCGCCAGCCTCAGCGTGCCCGATGCCGGCGCGTGCAGCCCCGCGAGAACGCGCGCCAGCGTGCTCTTGCCCGAGCCCGATTCGCCGATCACCGCGACGATCTCGCCGCGCCCGACCGCGAGGTCGACGTCGCGCAGGCTGAGAACCGCCGGCTGCCCGCCCTCGGCGCGTCCGTAGCCGGCGACGATGGAGCGCGCCTCCAGCCCGTCGGTATGCGGCGCGGCGGCCGGCACGAGTGCACCGTCGCGGCCCGGCAGATGCCCGCAGGCCGCGATCAGCGCGCGCGTGTAATCCTCGCGCGGCGCCGCGATGATCTCGGCGGTCGGGCCGCATTCGACGATCCGGCCGGCCCGCATCACCGCGATCCGCGTGGCGATCTGCGCCACCACCGCGAGGTCGTGACTGACGAACAGCGCCGCCGTGTCGTTGTCCGCGATCGCGTTCTTCAGGAGGCGCATCACCTCGACCTGCGTGGTCACGTCGAGCGCGCTGGTCGGCTCGTCGCAGACCAGCAGCAGCGGCTCCTCCTGCAGCCCCATCGCGATCATGAAGCGCTGCAACTGCCCGCCCGAGACCTGATAGGGAAAGCGCCGCCCGATCGTCTCCGGGTTCGGCAGCGCGAGGTAGCGGAACAGATCCGTGGCGCGCAGCCGCGCGGCGGACTCGCTCTGGGCGCCATGCAGCAGCGCCGATTCGATGACCTGATCGGTCAGCCGCAGGCGCGGATTGAAGGCCGCGGCGGCGCTCTGCGCGACATACGCGACCTTGCGGCCGCGCAGATCGTTCAATTGCTGCGCCGTCATCGCGAAGACATCGGCGCCGTCGAGGCGGACCGTGCCGGCCTGCCGCGCCAGGCCCGGCCGCAGATGCCCGAGCGCCGCCAGCGCCAGCGTGGTCTTGCCCGAGCCCGATGCACCGATCAGCGCCAGGACCTCGCCGCGCGCCACGCGAAGCGACACGCCGTCGACCACGCGCGTCCCGGCATTCGAGACGATCGTCAGATCCTCGACCGCGAGCACCTTGCCGGGCGCCGTCATCGCCCGGACCCGGCTTCGCCGTCGAGCGCGTCGACGAGCAGGTTGAGCGCGATCGAGACGAGCGCGATCGCCGCTGCCGGCGCGATCGCGGCCAGCGGATTGGTCGACAGCCCCTCCAGATTCTCCTTCGCCATGCCGCCCCAGTCGGCCATCGGCGGCTGCACCCCGAGCCCGACGAAGCTTAGGCTGCTCATGAACAGGATCGCGAAGCTCATGCGCAGCGCGAAATCGGTCGCGAGCGGGCGCACGACATGCGGCAGCATCTCGCCGAACAGCAGCCAGCCGAGCCCCTCGCCGCGCGAGCGGGCGATCTGCATGTAGTCGAGCCGCACGAGATCGGCGCCGAGCGCGCGCGAGATCCGGAAGACGCCCGCCGCATAGACGAAGGCCGCGACCACCACCAGCACCGGAATCGAGGCGCCGAGCGCCGCGACGACGACGAGCCCGACGATGATCTTCGGCAGCGAGAGGATCACGTCGACGATCCGGCTCAGCACCGCGTCGAGCAGGCCGCCGCGCAGCGCCGCCAGCAGGCCGAGCGTGTCGCCGATGAGATGCGCGAGCAGGGTCGCGGCGAACGCCATCAGCAGCGTGATGCGGGTGCCGTCCATCAGGCGCGACAGCACGTCGCGGCCGAGCTGGTCGGTTCCGAGCCAGATCCCGGCTGAGGGCGGCGCGAACGGATCGGTGCTGACGAAATCGGTCGGGTCTTGCGGCAGCCAGATCAGCGACATGCAGCCGATCAGCACGAAAAAGGCGAGCACCGCGATGCTCAGCACCAGGGTCGCGCGCGGCCGGGGCCGCTGCCGGGAGAGCATCGCCGTCATATCGCGTCCGCCGGGCGCTGCGCCGCACTGTGCGGATCGGCGATCCGCGCGAAGATGTCGGCGAGAAGGATGAGCAGCACATAGGTCGCGCAGAAGATCATCGCGCAGGCCTGGACGACCGGCAGGTCGCGCGACTGCACCGCGTCGATCATCAGCCGCGCGAGGCCCGGATAGGCGAAGACGGTCTCCACCACCACGATGCCGCTGACGAGATAGGCGACGTTCAGAGCCACGACGTTGGCGAGCGGCCCGACCGCGTTGACGAGCGCGTGGCGCATCACGAGGCGGCGCGACGGCACGCCCTTCAGCACCGCCATCTCGATATAGCTCTGTGTGAGGATGTTGCCGATGATCGCCCGCGTCATCCGCGCGATCTGCGCCGTGACGACGATGACGAGGCTCGCGGTCGGCAGCAGCAGCGCGCGCACCGTCTGCGGGAGCGAGGAGCCGGCGCTGAGATAGGCCACCGCCGGCAGCCAGCCGAGCTTCACCGCGAAGAGCAGCACCGCCAGCGTCGCGAGCAGGAATTCCGGCGTCGCCGAGAGCGCGAGGATGGCGACCGACATGCCGCGATCGAGCGCGCGGCCGCGCCAGACCGCCATAACCAGCCCGAGCGTCAGCGCCAGCGGAACCGCGATCAGCGTCGTCGCGCCGGCAAGCAGCGCCGTATTGGCGACCCGCTCCGACAGGAGGCTGGAAACCGGCGACTTGGAGACGAGCGAACGCCCCCAATCACCCTGGAGCACGCCCATGAGCCAGCCGAGATAGCGTTCGGCCGCCGGGCGGTCGAGCCCCATCTCGATCCGCAGCGCCTTGACGTTCTCGGGCGTCGCGAACTGGCCGAGCGCCACCTGCGCGACGTCGCCCGGCAGGATCTCGCAGGCCCAGAACACCAGGAGCGAGACGACGAGCAGCAACAGCGCCGTCGCCGCCAATCGCCACAGGATGAACCTCGTCAAAGCCGTCGCCTCCAGCGAGCGCGGATGCCGCGCCCGGCTCTCGGGGACCGAAGGATCGGTTCAGGGCCTCGCACGGCGCGCATGCGCCGCGCTACGCGTCGATCCAGATCCGGTCCGTGAAGTTGAAGCCGCCGAGATTGCCGATCGGCAGCGGCGTCAAGCCCTTGATCTTCTTCGATACGCCGTCGACGTAGCTCAGGAAGGTCGGGATGATGATCGCGCCGGAATTATGGATGATCGACTGGATCTCCCCATAATATTCCTTGCGCTTCGCGAGGTCGAAGACCGCGCGCGCATCGTCGATCAGCTTGCCGAGGCGCTCGTTCTCGTAATGCGAGAAGTTCCACGGCGCGCCCTTCTTCCAGCTCAGGTTGAGCAGCATGTTGTAGGTCGGGCGCGGATGGAAATTCGTCGCGAAGAAGGTTCGTTTGCCGGCAACGGCGGTCCAGTAGCTCTCGGCCGGCTCGCGCTTGATCTCAAGGTTGAGCCCGGCGCGGGTCGCCTCGCGCTGCATGAGCTGGCCGATATCGGCGCTGTAGAGCACGGCATCGCCGAGCGAGAGCTGGATCTTGGCGTTGCCGATCCCCGACTTGCCGATATGGTACTTCGCCTTGTCGAGATCGAGCGCGCGCTGCGGCAGCGCGGCGTTGTGGTAGGGGCTGGTCGCGCCGATCGGATGGTCGTTGGCGATGGCGCCGTAGCCGCGCAGCACGGTGTCGAGCACGCGCTTGCGGTCGACGAGATACGACATGCCGATCATCAGATCGGGGTTGTTGGCCGGCGCCTGGTCGACAGAGGCCTGGATCGCGGTGTAGCGCGTGCTCGGCGTCACGAAGACTTCGTGGGTCGCGGACTTCGTGACCTCCTCGATGCCGTTGCCGCGCAGCTCCAGCACCATGTCGACATCGCCGGACAGCAGCGCGTTCGAGCGGGCCGCCGCGTCCGGGATCGGGAACATCTCGAACTGGTCGATATAGGGCTGGCCCTGCTTCCAGAAATTCGGATTGCGGACCAGCACCGTGCGGATGCCGGGCTGGAACTCCTTCATCATGAAGGCGCCGGTGCCGAGCGGCTTGGAGAAGTCGTAGGTTCCGGTCTTCACCAGCGCGAACTGGAACAGCCCGACCAGGATCGGCAGGTCGACATCGGGGGCCACGAGCTCGATCACGATCTTGTCGGGCCCGTCGGGCGCGACCGACTTGATGTTGGCGATGAGCTGCTTGGCCGTGGAGGCGACCTTGTCCTCCTTGTGGCGCATCAGCGAGAAGACGATGTCGTCCATCGTCAGGTTGGCGCCGTCGCTGAATGTGATGCCCTTGCGGATCTTGAACACCCAGCGCGTGGCTTCCGGATTGGCCTCCCACGATTCCGCGACCTCGGGCTGCGCCTCGCCCTTCTCGTCCATGCGGGTGAGATAGCTGTAGACGCTGGTGCCGCGAATATAGTCGTTGCCCTTGTCGTAGCGGGCCGAGTCGAAAGTGTCGCCCGTGGTCTGCTGGACGAGCGCCAGGCGCACGGTGCCGCCGCGCTTCGGCTGCGCGGCCGCGGGGCCGATCCCCGCCCCCGTCGCGAGCCCGGCCGCGAAAAGTCCGACATTGAAGGCCCGCCGACTGACGGTCGGCAACATCGAGAAGTTCGTCGCTCCCGAAAGACCTGTCATGGCATCCCTCTCTTTTCTGCTGTTTTGTTTACCGTGAGCAATCTGCTTCACTAAGCCGAACGAAGTCAGGATATGATCGAGCTTATGGAAGCCGATAGCGACGTATTTATTTCCACGAACACGCCTGTGTTCTGACGAATTTCCGTCGCAACCTTTTTTATTCTTTATTCGAAAGCGCGATCGATAATCGAATGATTAGAGATGTTCAAACTTGCCGTTATGCCCAATATGGACATGACAAGCTCTCGATTTGGACAAAACCGCGCAGGCAGCCGCTCCGCAAGACACGCGAAGCGGGGATCAGACCATCCGGATCGGGTCGAGCTGGTTCTGATAGGGATGCAGGTCGTTGAGCGGCGAGACCTTGTCGGGCTCCGTCGGCTGCAGGATCTGGAACCGCCGGTCGTCGCCCGGCGAGACCCCGTAGGCCTCGCGGTAGCGCTCCAGGAAGCGCTGGTAGGAGCGAAAGCCGCAGCGCGCGCTGATCGTCGAGAAATTGATCTTCGTCGCCTTCACGAGCTTGCGCGCCCGCGACAGGCGGATCATCCGGTAATACTCGAACACCGTGCAATTGAACGACGCCAGGAACAGGCGATCGAGATGGCGGCGTGAGGTGAGGAGCTGGCTCGCCATCGCCTCGATGTCGAGCGGCTTGTGGATCGCCTCCTCCATCGTCCGGCAGGCCTCGCGGACGACCTGCGGAAAATCGTTGTAGGCCGAGGTGAAGAGATCCTCCTGCGGCGCCTCGAGCTCGCGCCGATACGGGAAGATGATGATGTTGGCGACGCGCGCCGCCACCGCGTTGCCGAGCGTCTGGGCGACGAGATGCAGCATCATGTCGGTGCCGGCGCTGCCGCCTGCGCAGGTCATGCGGCGGGCCGACCAGGTGTAGATCTTCTTCGCGAACCGGACGCGCGGAAACAGCTCGGCGAACATCGGCAGGTTGTTGAAATGCGCCGTCGCGGGACGGCCATCCAGAACGCCCGCCTTGGCGATGTGGTAGACGCCGCTCTCGATCGAGCCGAGCGTCTTGCCGTGCCGGTCGAAGCGGCGGATCAGGCTCTGCGTCTCGGCGTTCTCGTAGCGGTCGTGGCGGAAGCTGGAGCACACCAGCAGCGCATCGAAATCCTTCAGGTCGCGGATATGGCAGCGCGCCTCGAGCGGGATGCCGCTGCTCGAGGCGACCGAGGGCCCGGTATCGTGCACGAACCAGTATTCGAAGGGCGGCTCCGGATAGAGCGAGTTCGCGACCCGCAGCGTCTCGGTCGCCGAGACGGCGCCGAGCAGCGAGAATTCCGGCAGCAGCAGGAAGGCGATCTTGTACATGCTCCGAGCTTAAAGCCTGCGCCCCGCAAACGGAATTCCCCGACGAGGCGAGCCGGTCCGATCGGGCCGCAGCAGATTCGGCTGCCCGGCGGCTCGAATTTAGTCGGACCTGCTGCCGGCCAGTAGCTTCGCGCGTCGCGAATCATCATCCGCATGCCAGACTGCCGCGCCAAAGGAGACCCTCATGACGCTGCTGATCAAGATCGACCCCACCCCCGCGACGGAGCCCGAGCGCTCCACGGCCGCGCCCGACCGTCTGGTCGCCGGCAACCCCGCCTTCGCGACCTGGGCGCAGGACGAATCCATGGCCGGCAGCGGCGAGGTGCGCAGCGGCGTCTGGCAGGCGACGCCGGGCGAGACGCATTCGATCAAAGGCGAGACCTGCGAGTTCTGCCATATCCTCGACGGCGTCGTGGAGCTGACCGAGGCCGGCAAGGCGCCCGTCACCTTCCGCGCCGGCGACAGCTTCGTGATGAAGCCGGGCTTCGTCGGCGTCTGGAAGACGATCGAGACCGTACGCAAGATCTACGTCGTCATCGGCTGATCGGCGCCCCGCTACCCGGCCGACAGCTCCGCGCCGAGGCGGCGGAGCATGCCGCGGCACGCCTCCAGCTCCGACGCCAGGATATACTCGTCAGGCCGATGCGCCCGCGCGATCGCGCCGGGGCCGCAGATGATCGACGGAACGCCGGCCGCGTGGAACAGCCCCGCCTCGGTCCCGTAGCTCACCGACTGGATGGAAGGCTGCCCCGTCAGCCTTTCGAGCAACTCCGCCAAGGCCGGATCCTCGGCCGGCGGCAGCGCCGGATAGCGGGCGATCTCGTGATGCGAGACCTTGAGCGCGCGGCCCTCGCGCGCCGCCGCCTCGACCAGCGCGGCGAGCTTCGCCACGACCTCGGCGGTGATCGCCTCGGGCTGCTGGCCCGGCACGCTCCGCACCTCGATCTGGATCGCGGCGCGGTCCGGAACGATGTTGACGGCGCTGCCGCCCCGGATCACGCCGGCCTGCAGGGTCGAATGCGCCGGCTCGAAGCGGGCGTCGAACGGCCCCTCGGCGGTGAGCCGCGCCGCGAGGTCGCGGATGAACACCAGCAATTCGCCCGCCGGATAGAGCGCGTTCTCGCCGAGCGCCGGGTTGGAGGAATGGCCGGCCCGGCCCTCGATCACCAGCTCCATCGCCTGCTTGCCCTTGTGCGAGAGCACGGGCCGCATCTCGCTCGGCTCGCCGACGATGCAGCCGGCCGGCGCCGCGCAGAGCGAGGGCAGCTTGTCGATCAGATGGCCGACGCCCCGGCAGCCGATCTCCTCGTCATACGAGAAGGCGAGATGCACGGGGCGCTTCAGCGGCATGGCGAGGAATTCCGGCACCATCGCCAGCATGCAGGCGAGGAACCCCTTCATGTCGGTAGTGCCGCGCGCCGTCAGGCGCTCGCCCTCGGCCGTGAGGCGGAACGGATCGCTTGTCCAGACCTGCCCCTCCACCGGCACGACGTCCATGTGCCCCGACAGGATATAGCCCGGCACGTCGCGCGGCCCGATGGAGGCGAAGAGGTTGACCCGGTCGCCCTCCGGCCCCGGCAGGACCGCCGCCTCCACGCCGTGGCGCGCCAGATGCGCCCGCACGCAATCCGCGACGGCCCCGTTCGGCGTGCCCGGCAGCGAAGGAATGGCCACCAGATCGGCCAGGATGGCTTCGATCGTCATCGATCCCGCTCCATGGTTGTGCCAGCCATCATCGCATGCGGGCGGGAGAGATCATGCCAAACCGCGCCGCGATCCCGCAATTCCCTGCGGCCGGATATGCAGGATCCGTCTTGCATGCCGGCGCGCGGCGTCACAATGCTCTCCCGAGGAGACGCGCATGACACCCTTCGCCCCGCCGACGATCGCCCCCGAGGAATGGCGCCGCGCCGACGGCTACGTGCTGTCGACCGACCGGGCGCGGATCGATGTCGACGTGGTGGAGCGGTTCTTCATCGAGGACGCCTATTGGACGAAGGGCCTGCCGCGCGCCGCGCTGGAGCGCGCTCTGGCCGGATCGCTGCCGATGGGCCTCTATGCGCCGGACGGCGCGATGGCGGGCTTCGGCCGGCTCGTCACCGACTACACGGTCTTCGCCTATCTGCGCGACGTGTTCGTGCTGCCGGCCCATCGCGGGCGCGGTCTTGCGGGCTGGCTCGCGACCGAGATCCGGCGCCATCCGGAGCTCGCGACCATCACCAACTGGATGCTGGCGACGCGCGACGCGCATGCGGTCTACGAGCGCGCCGGGTTCCGCCCCGTGCCACATCCGGAATACTATATGAGCCTGCCCAGGCCGCCCATCCCATAACCCGAGGTTTGGGGGTTCCGACGCCTCGGAATTGGATCGGCGCGCCAATCCATGCGAGGCCCTGCCCGGATTTCGGGCCGCGATAAGGACGGAGCGGAGATGGGCTATCGCATCGGCGTCGACGTGGGCGGCTCCTTCACGGATTTCGCGGTGCTGGAGGAGGCGACCGGCGCGCTCGCCACGCTCAAGGTGTTCTCCCGCCCCGACGCGCCGGGCGAGGAGATCGTCTCAGGGCTGGACCGCCTCGCGGCGCGCGACGGCATCCGGCCCGAAGCCGTGACCTATTTCACGCATGGCACGACGGTCGGCATCAACACGGTGATCCAGCGCAACGGGCCGAAGCTCGCGTTGTTCGCGACGCGCAATTTCGAGGATGTGCTCGAGATCGCGCGGCTGAAAATCCCGCAGATCCACAATCTTTACTCGGTCCGCCCCGCGCCGCTGATCGCCCGCGAGCGGGTCTTCGGCATCGCGGAGCGGATGGACGCGACCGGCACGGTCCTTCAAGCGCCGCGGCGCGGGGATGTCGCGGCGGCGCTCGATGCCGCCCGCAAGGCCGGCGCCGAGGGCATCGTCGTCGCTTTCCTCCACGCCTATCGCAACGGCGCCAACGAGGCGGCGGTCGCCGCCATGCTCGCCGAGCTTGCACCCGAGCTGCCGGTCGTCACCTCCTCGGGCACCTGGCCGGTGATCCGCGAATATGAGCGTACGATCACGGCCGTGATCTCGGGCTATGTCCAGCCGCGCGTTGCCCGCTATCTCGACCGGTTCGAAGCGGCGCTGAAGGCGAAGGGCGTCGCGGCGCCGGTCCACATCACCAAGTCGAACGGCGGCGTGATGGGCATCGAGGATGCGCGCGCCGACTGCGTGCAGATGATCCTGTCGGGCACCGCCTCCGGGGTGATCGGCGCCGGCTATCTCGCGCGCGAATGCGGCTTCGCGAAGGTGCTGAGCCTCGATATCGGCGGCACCTCGGCCGATGCCGCCGTGATCCTCGACGGCGTGCCGCAATACGGCGTCGGCGAGGTGATCGGCGATTTCCAGATCCATATCCCCTCGGTCGCCGTCACCTCGGTCGGCCAGGGCGGCGGCTCGGTCGCCTCGGTCGACGAGCTCGGCCTCCTCAAGGTCGGGCCGGACAGCGCCGGCTCCACGCCCGGCCCCGCCTGCTACGGGCGCGGCGGCACGCGGCCGACGATTACGGACGCGATGGCGGCCGCCAACCTGATCGGCCACGACGCGCTCGGCTACGGCGCCGTCAGCGTCGATCACGCGGCCGCCAGGGCGGCGATCGCGCCGCTCGCGGCACGGCTCGGCGCGAGCGTCGAGGCGGTGGCGGGCGACATCGTCGAGATCTCGGTCTCGGCCATGTATGCCGAGATCTCGGGTCTCGTCTCGCGCTTCGGCATCGATCCGCGCGAGTTCCACCTCTTCGCCTTCGGCGGCGCCGGCGCGATGCTGGCGGCCTTCCTGGCGCGCGAGCTCGACATGAAAGGCGTCGTGGTGCCGCCGACGCCCGGCGTCGTCTC
>JBDHTH010000045.1:0-11203 GCA_039808545.1 Phreatobacteraceae bacterium
AGAATCGCAAGGGCGGCAAGGAGGTGGCCGACCCAGGCGGGCGGCGGCAGCGCGAGCACGGCAGACATGCCGGCAACATAGGTGCGGCGCGGCGAAGCGCAAAGGCGCTCCCGCAAGCCGCTCCGCCGAATGAAAACAAATGCGGAACGAATCGATCCGATCCGCTATGCTGCCGCCTCCCCGCGCGCCCCGCGCATTTCGAGGCCTTGGCTCCTTGCAGGATACGTTCTTCGTCATTGGCGGCATCGCGATCACCAACCAGGCGGCGTTTTTCGCGCTCGGCCTGATCGCGGTCGGCCTTCTGATCGCCCTCGTCGCCTCGGTGGCCAAGAGCCGCCGCGCCAGCGAGGAGGCGGCGCGCGAGCAGCATTTCCGCGTCGGCGAGGTCGAGGAGCGGATGGCCGAGGTGGCGCGCGTGCAGGCCGAGCTGACGGGCCGCGTGCAGACCGTCGCGGAGGTGTTCGGCACGCGCCAGTCGGACCTGGCCCGCATGCTGTCGGAGCGGCTCGACCAGGTCGGGCAGCGGCTCGGCACCAATCTCAACGAGCAGACCAAGACGACCTTCGAGAGCCTCTCCAAGCTCAACGAGCGCCTCGCCGTCATCGACAACGCGCAGCGCAATCTCTCGGCCCTGTCGGACCAGGTCGGCTCGCTGCGCGCGATCCTCGCCAACAAGCAGGCGCGCGGCGCCTTCGGCCAGGGCCGCATGGAGGCGATCGTCGAGGACGGGCTGCCGAAGGGCGCCTTCGAGTTCCAGGCGACGCTGTCGAACCGCAACCGGCCGGACTGCGTCATCCGCCTGCCGAGCGACGACCGGGTGCTGGTCATCGACGCCAAGTTCCCGCTGGAGGCGGTCGCGGCCTTCCGCGACGCGCGCGACGAGGCGGCCCGCAAGGCCGGGGCGGCGCAGCTCAAGGCCGACATCAACCGGCATGTGCAGAAGATCGCCGACAGCTATTTCCTGCCCGGCGAGACGCAGGACATCGCGCTGATGTTCGTGCCGTCGGAATCGATCTACGCGGATCTGCACGAGCATTTCGAGGATGTGGTGCAGAAGGCGATGCGGGCGCGCGTCGTGCTCGTCTCGCCCTCCCTGCTGATGCTGGCGATCCAGGTCGTGCAGGCGATCGTCAAGGATGCGCGCATGCGCGAGCAGGCCCATCTCATCCAGGCCGAAGTGCGGCTGCTGATGGACGATCTCGGGCGCCTGCGCGAGCGCGCCCACAACCTGCAGCGGCATTTCGGCCAGACGGCGTCCGATCTCGACCAGCTCCTCGTCTCGACCGACAAGCTGACCAAGCGCGCCGCCAAGATCGAGGCGCTGGAGCTCGGCGAAGCCGAGGGCGGGGCCACTTCGACCGCCGATATCGTGCCGGTCGCAACGCGCCGCGACCTGTTCGGAACCGGGCGGTAGGCTGGTTGCCCGTTGCCGCGCGCGCGGGCCGGTGGCAGATTGCGGGATCGGCGGATGCGTCTCGCGAGGGTCCCGAACATGCGCTCCAACAACGATGCGGTCTGGCAGTTCGCGGACGCCAAGGCGCCGGCCTACCACAGGCTCAGCGACGACATCTGGGATCATCCCGAGCTCAACTTCCAGGAGCGCCACGCGGCCGACGCGCATGCCGCGATGCTGAAGGCGGAGGGGTTCCGCGTCAGCGAGGGCATCGCCGGCATGCCGACCGCCGTGATGGGCGAGGCCGGCGAAGGCGGCCCCGTCATCGCGATCCTCGGCGAGTACGACGCCCTGCCGGGCCTCAGCCAGGCGGCGGGGATCGCCGAGGAGCAGCCGCTGGTCACTGGCGGCAGCGGCCATGGCTGCGGCCACAACATGCTCGGCTCCGCCTCCCTGCTCGCCGCCAGCGCCGTGAAGGACTGGCTCGCCGCCAACAGGATTCCGGGCCGGGTGCGCTACTATGGCTGCCCCGCCGAGGAGGGCGGCTCGTCGAAGGGCTTCATGGTGCGCTCCGGCGTGTTCGACGACGTCGACGTCGCGATCTGCTGGCACCCGGCCTCGCATACGGGCGTCAACAAGGCGCTCTCGCTCGCCTGCGTCGAGATCGAGTTCGCGTTTCACGGCCGCGCCTCGCACGCCGCGGCGGCGCCGCATCTCGGGCGCAGCGCGCTCGACGCGGTCGAATTGATGAATGTCGGCGTCAACTACATGCGCGAGCACATGCCCTCCACGGCGCGCATCCACTACGCGATGATCGACGGCGGCGGGCCGGCGCCGAATGTCGTGCAGGCCCGCGCCGTGGTGCGCTACCTGATCCGCGCCCGCGAGCTCGGCGAGATGTGGGCGCTCGTGAAGCGCGTCGAGAAGATCGCCGAGGGCGCCGCGCTGATGACCGAGACGAACGCGAGCTGGCAGCAGGTCTCGGGCGACGCCAACCTCGTCGGCAACCGGCCGCTCGAGGAGGCGATGCACGCCAATCTGATGCGGCTCGGCGGGCCGGGCTTCGACGCGGCCGACAAGGCGCGCGCGGCGGCGTTCCAGAAGACCTTCTCGCGCGAGGACATCCGCACCTCCTATACCCGCTTCGGCCTGCCGGTGCGGATGGACGAGCCGCTCAGCGACGGCATCTATCCGCTCGACCATGCGGGCGATTCCTCGGTCGGCTCGACCGATGTCGGCACGGTGAGCTGGGTGGTGCCGACCGTGCAGTGCCGCGTCGCCTGCTACGCGATCGGCACGCCGGGCCATTCCTGGCAGCTCGTGGCGCAGGGCAAGCTGCCGGCCGCCCATAAGGGCCTCTCGCTCGCCGCCAAGGCGATGGCGGGGGTGGCGGTCGACGTCCTCACCGACCCGGCGCTGCTCGCCGCCGCCAAGGCGGATTTCGAGGCGTTCCGCAAGGACAACCCGTTCCAGAACCCGATCACGCCCGAAGTCGCGCTGCCGCTCGACATGGCGGCGCGGTAATTCCTTATCCCCAACCCGATCCGGAGCATCGGCGATGCGTTTCCTGAAAACCGTGATGGCGGCCGTCGTCGGCCTTTCGGCGCTGCTCGCGAGCGCCCCGGCCGAGGCGCAGCAGAAGGTGCGCTTCGCGACCGAGGGCGCCTTTCGCCCCTGGAACTGGACCGAGCCGGACGGCACGCTCGCGGGCTTCGAGATCGATCTTTACAAAGACCTCTGCGCCCGCGCGAAGCTCGAATGCACGATCGAGGCGCAGAGCTTCGACGGCATGATCCCGGCGCTCAACGCCGGCAAGTTCGACGCCATCATCGCGGGCATGTCGGCGACGCCGAAGCGCGAGGAGGCGATCCTCTTCACGATCCCCTACGGCTCGACCGGGCAGAGCTTCGCGGCGCTGAAGGGCACCGACCTCGCCAAGCAGCTCCCGCAGAACCCGGACGTGTTCTCGCTCGCCTCCAACGAGGCGGGCGCGATCGCCGAGCTGGAGCGGCTGAAGCCGATCCTGAAGGGCAAGGTGATCGGCGTGCAGGGCTCGACGATCGCGGCCGCGTTCCTGGCGAAATACCTGAAGGACGTCGTCGAGATCCGCGAGTACAAGACGACCGAGCAGCACGACCTCGACCTACTCTCGGGCCGCGTCGACCTGATCATGGCGTCGATGGCGTATCTGTCGACGGCGGCCGCGAAGAAGGGCAACGAGGACATGGTCATCGTCGGCCCGCGCTTCCAGGGCGGCATTCTCGGGCGGGGCAGCTCGGTGGGCCTGCGCAAGGGCGACACCGAGCTGAAGGCGAAGCTCGACGCCGCGATCAAGGCCGCCAACGAGGACGGCACCATCAAGCGGCTGAGCGACAAGTATTTCGGCTACGACGTCACCGTGAAATGAGGCGCCGGGCGGCGCGTCCAGATCACCCTGCGGTTTGATCGAAACGATCAAACCGCAGGACAGTGATCGTTTCCAAAAGAGCAGAGGCTGCTTTGACCCTTCAAACGGAACCGTTTGAAGGGAGCAGGCTCTACACCCGCAGGGATCGGGCGAGCTCCAGGTTCCGGTTGCGGATCCAGCCGGGGATCAGGAAGGCGTCGATCACCCACCAGACGGCCCAGATGCCGAGGAAGAGGTAGCCGACGAAGATCGCGACCGTCAGCCAGCCGAGCCCGTGCACGACGAATTGCAGGATGCCGCTGAAGATCTTGCCGGCGTAGAGACGATGGGCGCCGAGGAAGCCGAGCAGAAACCACAGGAGATACGCGACCGTCGCGGATTTCTTGCGGGCCTCGAACTCCATCATCGCATTGGTGTGGACGTTGCTCATTCTCGCTCCTCGCCGGCCGCTGGCATGGTCCCGAAAAGCGGGAACCGGTTTTCGGCAAAGATCATGCTCAAACCCTGTCGCCGGCGGCCACGAGATGGCGACGGCTGGCCGGTTTTTCAAGATCCGGCCGCTATCCGCGCCGTGCGAGGGCCACGAGCCCTCACAGCATCGAGGGCAGCACGCGGTCGGGCGGGCGGTGGCCGTCCATGAAGGTCTTGATGTTGACGATGACCTTCTCGCCCATGTCGACGCGGCCCTCGATCGTCGCCGAGCCGAGATGCGGCAGCAGCACCGCCTTGCCGGCCCGCGCCAGCTTGACGAGCTTCGGGTTGACGGCCGGCTCGTGCTCGAACACGTCGAGGCCGACACCCGCGATGTCGCCGGAATCGAGCAGCCGCGCCAGCGCGTTCTCGTCGATCACCTCGCCGCGCGCCGTATTGACGATGTAGGCGTCCCGGCGGATCAGCTTCAGCCGCCGCGCCGAGAGCAGGTGGTAGGTCGCGGGCGTGTGCGGGCAGTTGATCGAGATGATGTCGACGCGCGAGAGCATCTGGTCGAGGCTCTCCCAATAGGTCGCCTCAACGGTCTCCTCGACGCTCTCGGCGAGGCGGCGGCGGTTGTGATAGTGGATCTGCAGGCCGAACGCCTTGGCGCGGCGCGCCACCGCGAGGCCGATCCGCCCCATGCCGATGATGCCGAGCCGCTTGCCCCAGATGCGGTGGCCGAGCATCCAGGTGGGCGACCAGCCGGCCCATTCGCCGTCCGCCGTGAGCACCACCGAGCCCTCGGCGAGGCGGCGCGGCACCGCGAGGATCAGCGCCATCGTCATGTCGGCCGTGTCCTCCGTGAGGACGCCCGGCGTGTTCGTCACCGTGATGCCGCGGGAGAGCGCGGTCTGCACGTCGATATTGTCGACGCCGTTGCCGAAATTGGCGATCAGCTTCAGCCCGTCGCCGGCCTGCGAGAGGATCGCCGAATCGATCCGGTCCGTGACGGTGGGCACCAGCACGTCGGCCTCGCGCACGGCGGCGGCCAGGGCCTCGCCGCTCATCGGCTTGTCGTCCAGGTTGAGCCGCGCGTCGAACAATTCGCGCATCCGCGTCTCGACGACCTCGGGCAGTTTGCGGGTCACCACGACCACCGGGCGCTTCTTCGTCATGCCGCCACCTTCTCGCGAGGCCAGACCGCCCAAGCGGCGGGGGCCAAACCGTTTTCTCGCCGACCTTGCCAATTCGTCAACGCGGCGTTAACCGGCGTTGCCTCAGATTTTAGAGGTCGCGTCGCACCCCTCGGCCCTTCCTAGCAGAAGGCTTCGCCAAGACAAGCGGCGCGGACATCTGGTGGCCTTGCGATTTGACCCTGTACCGCGTTGGAACGACCGAAAGATATGAGCACGCTAGCCCTGAAACGTGACCGTTTTGTCCAGGCCGCCACCGCCTTCGGCCTGGTGCTGATCACCCTCGCGCTGGTCGGCCTCGGCCTCCTCGCCGCGAGCGGCGTGGTGCATGCCGCCGACGAGACCGCGACCGCCCTGCCGGTGCCGCGCTTCGTCAGCCTGAAGGCCGACAAGGTGAATGTCCGCTCCGGCCCGACCCGCAACCACCCGCTGAGCTGGATCTTCAACCGCGCCGGCCTGCCGGTCGAGATCGTCGCCGAATACGAGACCTGGCGCCGGGTGCGCGATTCGGACGGCACCGAGGGCTGGGTCTATCACTCGATGCTGTCGGGCCGCCGCACCGTCGTGGTCGCGCCCTGGGACAAGAAGGACCTGTTCCCGCTCTACGAGCGCGCCACCAAGGACGCGGCCGTCGTCGCCAAGCTGCAGCCGGGCGTGGTCGGCTCCGTGAAGGCCTGCGACGGCCGCTATTGCCGCGTCGTCGGCGAGGGCTTCGACGGCTGGATGGAGCAGGCCAAGCTGTTCGGCGTCTATCCGAACGAAGTGATCAACTGAGGCGGCATCGAGCCGCTTCGACGCCCGATGAAGGCCTCCGCACGCGGAGGCCTTTTGCGTTCAGGCCGGCTCAGCCGCCAAGATGGAAGACGCGCCGCGGGTGAAGCTCGCCGCGCGCCACCTCGCCGATCGCGATCAGCCGGCCCTCGCAGAGCACCGCGACATTGTCAGCCGCGACCGGCGCGTCGCGGCCGCGCAGGATCACCGGGTTGCCGCTGGCGATGCGGGCGCTCTGGCTGCGGTCGAGCCGGACGCTGGGGAGGTCGCCGAGCGCCGCCTCGACCGGCATGACGCGCGCATCGAGCGCGGCCAGCCCCTCGGCGGCGGCCTCTTCGAGCGCCTCGGCCGTGACGCAGTCATCCTCGCCGAACGGGCTCACCAGGGTGCGCCTCAGCGCCGCGACATGGCCGACCGAGCCGAGCGCGCGGGCGATGTCGCGGGCGAGCGCGCGCACATAGGTGCCCTTGCCGCATTCCGCCTCCAGCACCGCGTGGTCGGCGTCCGGCATCTCGACGAGGTCGAGCCGATGCACCTCGATGTCGCGCGCGCTGAGCTCCACCACCGCGCCGTCGCGGGCGAGGTCGTAGGCGCGCTCGCCGTCGACCTTGATCGCCGAGAAGCGCGGCGGCACCTGCGCGATCGTGCCGGTGAAGCGCGGCAGGATGGCGGCGAGCGCCGCGCGGGCCGGGCGCGCGTCGCTGGTCGCGACCGTCTTGCCCTCGCGGTCATCGGTCTCGGTCTCGATGCCGAAGCGGATCGTGAAACGGTAGATCTTGCGCCCGTCCATCACGAACGGGACGGTCTTGGTGGCCTCGCCGAGCGCGATCGGCAGGAGGCCCGTCGCCAGCGGGTCGAGCGTGCCGGCATGGCCGACCTTCTTCGCCTGGTAGAGGCGCTTGATCAGCCCCACGGCCTGGGTCGAGGTCATGCCGAGCGGCTTGTCGAGCGCGATCCAGCCATGGACGTCGCGCTTGATGCGGCGCGGCTGGCTCATGCCTCGTCCTCGTCCGGCTTCTTCGCCGATTCAAGATCGGCGCGCACTTCCGGCGAGCGCAGCAGGCTGTCGACCCGGTCGCCGATCTCGAAGCTGTCGTCGATGCGGAACCTGAGATCGGGCGCGTAGCGCAGATCGACGCGCCGGGCGATCTGGCCGCGGATGTAGCGCGCATTGGCGGCGAGCGCCTTGACGACCGCCTGCGCGTCCTTGCCGCCCATCGGCACGACATAGCAGGTCGCGAGCTTCAGGTCCGGCGACATGCGGACCTCCGGCACCGTGATGAAATGGCTCTCGATCACGGGATCGATGATCTCGCCGCGCGACAGCATGTCGGCGAGCGCGTGGCGCACCAGTTCGCCGACGCGAAGCTGGCGCTGGGAGGGGCCGGAGGAGGCGGATTTCGACATCGTGACGGTTCGATTTCGGCGGTTTCGAGCGCCCGCTCATAGCGGCAAAAGGCCGCCGGCACCAGAGTTGCGCGCGAAAGCGCCGAAACACTGGATTTCCGAAGCCGGAATGCGCATCAAGGAGGCCAAGAAACGCCCGGTGGAGAACGGTCGATGAAACTCAGGGACGTCCCCGCGCTGCTCGGCCTGCGCCGCAAGGCCAAGGTCCATCCGTTCCGGGTCGATACGATGGCGGTCGGCGACTATGGCGAGGTCCGTTTCGCGCAATGGCAGCATCCCAACTGCCGGCCCTTCGCGCTCGATGCGGGGCAGATCGATCAGGTTCGGACCTTCGTCTCGCCGGGCGATGCCGTGCTCGATATCGGCGCCCATATCGGCGACACCAGCGTCCTGTTCGCCCTGGCGGCCGGGCCGACCGGGATGGTGTTCGCGGTCGAGCCGAACCGCTACGTGCTGCCGACGCTGCACGAGAATGCCGGCCTCAACAGCCAGGCCGCGCCGATCGTGGTGATGCCCTATGCGGCGACCGCGACGAACGGGCCGATGGTCTTCAACTACAGCGACCCGGACTATTGCAACGGCGGCGACCTGGAGAAATTCGGCCGCCTGTCGCGGGGGCATGCCTATCCGCTCGCGGTGGAGGGCCGCAACATCCTCGCCGAGCTCGAACGCGACCATCCGGAGTGGCTGAGCCGCATCAAATTCATCAAGACCGACACGGAGGGCAACGACCAGGCCGTCGTCGAATCGCTCCGCCGCCTGATCACGGCCAATCGCCCCTACCTGCTCTGCGAGGTCTACAAGCGCACCGACGCGGCGCAGCGCCTGGCGTTCTTCAACCTGCTGACCAGGGAGCTCGGCTACAGCTGCTTCCGGGCCGAGCCCTATACCGAGATGATGGCGGAGCCGGTCACGGCGCAGAATCTCGAACGCTGGAAGCATTTCGACATCTTCTGCGTCCCGTCCTGAGCGCGGCGCGTCAGGCGCCGGCGCGGGCCCTGGCGAAGTCCAGCGCCCGGGCGTATTCCGCCTCACCGGCGAAGGCCCGGCGCGGCATGATCAGCGCTTCGAGCGGGCCGATGAACAGGAAGGTCCGGTCGCGGCCCGCCTCGATCCGCTTGATGGCCGGCCATTCGAGCCGGCCCGAGACCGCCTCGCCCGACCAGAGCACGGCGGCCTCGTCGAGCACGATCGTCACGGTTTTGCCGGCGACGGTCATCTTTCGATACCAGAACCAGCCGAGCCACATCGACAACAGATAGTCGAAGCGGGCGATGAGAAAGAACAACGCCAGCGAGCCGAGGCCGATCAACGCGCCGGGCCGGCTGCCGTAGAACCAGATCCAGCCGTCGAGGCTGCGCAGGCGCGGGACCATCACCAGCAGCATGACGGCCGTCAGCGCGCAAAGCGCGACCATGCGGAACGCGACCTGCCGCCATGTCGGCCGGCGCGCGGCACGGACCAGCGCCCGATAGTCGGCGAAATCATAGACGTAGCTGAACGAGATCGGCATCGGCTCCGGCCGGTTGGATGCCCGGCCGGAGATTCATCCGGCCGGAAGCATCACAGCGTGCGCCGGACCTCCTCGACCCGGTAGCATTCGATGACGTCGCCTTCGCGCATGTCCTGGTAGTTCTCGAACGCCATGCCGCATTCCTGGCCGGCCAGGACCTCGCGGACCTCGTCCTTCTCGCGCTTCAGCGTCGAGAGCTTGCCCTCGTGGATAACGACGTTGTCGCGGATCAGGCGGACATTGGCGCCGCGCTGCACGACGCCGTCGGTGATGCGGCAGCCCGCGACCTTGCCGACCTTCGTGATGTTGAAGATCTTCAGGATCAGCGCGTTGCCGAGCATCTGCTCGCGCAGCGTCGGGGCGAGCAGGCCCGACATCGCCGCCTTCACGTCATCCACGAGGTCGTAGATGATGTTGTAGTAGCGGATCTCGATGCCGGCGCGCTCGGCCGCCTCGCGCGCTTCCTTGTGGGCGCGCACGTTGAAGCCGATGACGACCGCGCCGGCCGCCTCGGCCAGCGTGATGTCGCTCGCCGAGATGCCGCCGACGCCCGAATGGATGATGCGGGCCGCGACCTCGTCGTTGCCGAGCTTCTCGAGCGCCGCGACGATCGCCTCGGCCGAGCCCTGCACGTCGGCCTTGACGACCAGCGTGAACTCCTTGCGCCCGGCGCCCGACTTGAGCTGCGTCATCATGTCGGCGAGCGTGCCACGGGCCGCGCCGCCGCGGGCGGCGGCCTGGTCGCGCTTCTGGCGGGCGCGGTAGTCCGAGACCTCGCGGGCGCGGGCTTCCGATTCCACCACGGCCAGGCGATCGCCCGCCTCGGGCGTGCCGTTGAAGCCGAGCACCTCGACCGGCATGGAGGGGCCGGCCGACGCGATGGTCTCGCCCTGATCGGAGATCAGCGCGCGCACCTTGCCCCATTCCGAGCCCGCCACGACGATGTCGCCGGTCTTCAGCGTGCCGCGCTGCACCAGCACGGTCGCGACCGGGCCGCGGCCGCGATCGAGCTTGGCCTCGATGACCGTGCCTTCGGCGGCGCGGTCGGCATTGGCCGTCAGGTTGAGGATCTCGGACTGCAGCGCGATGCCTTCGAGCAGCTTGTCGAGATTGAGCTTCTTGAGCGCTGACACCTCGAATTCGAGCGTGTCGCCGCCCATCGACTCGACCTGGATGTTGTGCTGCAAGAGCTCGGCGCGCACGCGCTCCGGCTTGGCGTCGGGCTTGTCGATCTTGTTGATCGCGACGATCAGCGGCACCTTCGCGGCCTTGGCGTGATTGATCGCCTCGATCGTCTGCGGCATGACGCCGTCATCGGCCGCCACCACCAGCACGACGATGTCGGTCACCTTGGCGCCGCGGGCGCGCATCGCCGTGAAGGCGGCGTGGCCGGGCGTGTCGATGAAGGTGATCTTGGCCCCGTTCGGCGCCGTCACCTGATAGGCGCCGATATGCTGGGTGATGCCGCCGGCCTCGCCCGAGACCACGTTGGTCTGGCGGATGGCGTCGAGCAGCGACGTCTTGCCGTGGTCGACATGGCCCATGATGGTGACGACCGGCGGGCGGCCCTCGGTCGCGTCATCGTCGTCGGGCGTGTCGAACAGGCCCTCCTCGACGTCCGATTCGGCGACGCGCTTCACCGTGTGGCCGAGCTCCTCGGCGATGAGCTGGGCCGTGTCGGCGTCGATCACGTCGTTGATCTTGTGCATCGCGCCCTGCTTCATCAGCAGGCGGATGACGTCGACGGCGCGCTCGGCCATGCGGTTGGCGAGCTCCTGGATCGTGATCGTCTCGGGGATGACCACTTCGCGGGCGAGCTTTTCCTTCTGCTCGGTCATCCGGTTGCCGGCCATGCGCTGCGAGCGGCGCTTGAAGGCGGCGAGCGAATGCGTGCGGTCTTCATCGCTGTTGAGGGCGGTCGACAGCGTCAGGCGGCCGCGCGACTTGTCCTGGCCGGGCGTCGCGCGCGGTGTCTTGGGCGCCGCGACCGGCTTGGCGAAGCTGCCGGGGGCGCGGCGCACGGGACGGCGCTCCTCCTCCTCGGAGCCTTGCGGCCCGCGCGGCAGTCCGGGCGCGCCGGGGCGCGGGCCGGCCGGGCGGGCATC
>JBDHTH010000046.1:0-11044 GCA_039808545.1 Phreatobacteraceae bacterium
AGCGCCTGCTCGTCGACGTCGCAGACGAAAACCTTCGCGCCCTCGCGCAGAAACGTATCGGCGACCGTCCGGCCGATGCCGGATGCGCCGGCCGTGACGAGCACGCGGTTGCCGCCGAGCCCCAAATTCATGACATTGCCTCCAATTGCGTCGCGGCTTCCGCCGCGCGACGAGAACAGACCGCGAGACAGAGCCGATGTCCACGACCATTTTCGGGACCCATGATGGCCGCGATGTGCGCGCCGCGAGGATTCGTTCGGGCGCGATCGAGGCGGAGGTGATCGAGCGCGGCGCCGCCATCCGCGACATGCAGGTCGAGGTGGCGGGCCGGCCGCGCCGCGTGGTGCTGGGCTTGAAGACGCTCGAGGACTACCGGCGATACTCCCCGCATATGGGCGCGATCGCGGGCCGCGTCGCCAACCGCACCCGCAATGCCCGCGTTCCGGTCGACGGGCGGGAATGGCAGCTCGACGCCAATCAGGACGCCAGGCACCAGCTCCATGGCGGCGCCAACGGCTTCGGCATCCAGAACTGGACCATCATCCATGCCGATGCGACCTCTATCGTGCTGGCCCTGCACGATCCGGCCGGCAGCAACGGCTATCCGGGCGCCGTCGACACGATCTGCCGCTACGAGATCACCGGCGACCACACGCTGCGCATCGCGATCACCGCGACCTGCGATGCCGCAACGCCGATCAATCTCGCGACCCACTCCTATTTCAACCTGTCGGGCGATCCCGATATCCGCGATCACCATCTGACGATCGACGGTCGCTTCTACACGCCGCTCGACGGCGAGCTGATCACCAAGGGAGAAATCATCGCGGTCGCGGGCACGTCCTACGACATGACCGCCGGCCGGCGCATCCGCGATGCCGGCACGACCTTCAACCTCAACTACCTGCTCGACTTTCCGGGCCCGGACGGCCTCGCTCGCGCCGGCCGGCTCGAGAGCCCCGGCCGCGACCTCGCGCTTGAGGTCTGGACCAGCGAGCCGGGCGTGCAGGTCTACGACGCCGACCTCACCCGCGTTCCCGTGCAGGGCCTGCACGACTGGACCTACGGCGCCTTCTGCGGCCTCTGCATGGAGCCGCAGCGCACGCCGAACGCGCCCAACATCCGCCATTTCGGCGATGCCATCCTGCGTCCGGGCCAAGTCTACCGGCAAACCACGGAATACCGTTTCTTCCCATGATCCTCTCGCTGCTCGTCCCCGACCGCGCGCATCTGCCGGCCTATCAGGCGGCCCTGGCGCGCGGCTGGTCGCCGAACACGACGCATGATGTCAGCGCCAAGCAGCTCGCCGCGATCGAAGCCGATCCGAACGCCTTCATCGCCGATCTTCTCCGGCAGGGCGGCCCGCACGAGCTCCCGGACGGCAAGATCGTCGAGCGGCTGCCGCATCGCACCTATTGGCTCTGGGACGGCGATTTCTGCGGCGCCATCAACATTCGCTGGCAGGCCGGAACCGATGCGCTGCCTAAGCATGTCCTCGGCCATATCGGCTATTCGGTCGTCCCCTGGAAGCAGCGGCGCGGCATCGCCACCGAGGCGCTGCGGCAGCTCCTGCACGAGGCGCCCGGCATCGGCCTTTCCCGCGTCGAGATCACGACCGAAGCCGCCAATATCGGCTCGCGCAAGGCGATCGAGGCCAATGGCGGGCGCCTCGCCGGAACGCATCCCAATCCGCATGGCCATGGCGACGGCGCCGAGAAGCTGCTCTACGTCGTCGAGTTCCCGCGATAGCGCTGCATGCGCGCTCCGCGGCCCACGCCCTTGCCGCCCCTATCGGCTTTCGCTAGAGCGCGTTCCACATCATCGCCGAGGTTGCCGTGGACCAGGATCGCCTGAACGCGCTCGAATTGAAGCTCACCCGCATCGCCGATGCGCTCGACCGCCTCGCGCCGAAAGCGGCCGCGAGCGCCGATCTCGACGCCGCCGACGCCTTCATCTGGAACGCCCGGGCGCGCGCGCTCGACCCGGTGCCGCGCGTGAATCGCGTCGAGATGGTGCTGTTGAAGGGCATCGACCGGCTGAAGGACACGCTGATCGAGAATACCGAGCGCTTCGCGCGCGGCCTACCGGCCAACAATGCCCTGCTCTGGGGCGCGCGCGGCATGGGCAAATCCTCCCTCGTGAAGGCCGCGCATGCCGCCGTGAACAAGGGCCGCGCCAAGGGCATGTCGGCACTCAAGCTGATCGAGATCCATCGCGAGGATATCGAGAGCCTGCCGGACCTGATGGCGATCCTGCGCGCCTCGCCCCTGCGCTTCGTGGTCTTCTGCGACGATCTTTCGTTCGACGCCGACGACACCTCCTACAAGTCGCTGAAGGCGGTTCTGGAAGGCGGCATCGAAGGGCGGCCCGACAACGTCGTCTTCTACGCGACCTCGAACCGCCGCCACCTCCTGCCGCGCGACATGATGGAGAACGAGCGCTCGACCGCGATCAATCCCGGCGAGGCGGTCGAGGAGAAGATCTCGCTGTCGGACCGCTTCGGCCTCTGGCTCGGCTTCCATAAATGCAGCCAGGACGAATATCTCGACATGGTGTTCGGCTACGCCAAGCATTTCGGCCTCAAAGCGCCGGCCGACCAGCTCCGCGCCGAGGCGCTCGAATGGTCGACGACGCGCGGCGCCCGCTCCGGCCGCACCGCCTGGCAATATATCCAGGATCTCGCCGGGCGCATGGAGACGACGCTGGAGAAGCCCGCGCGGCGCAAGGCGCGCGCCTAACCACCAACCGCGCAAAAAGAAACAGCCGGCTTGCGCCGGCCGCTTCCCCGTCTGTTCCCTCGCCCGGTCTCGCTACGCTTGAGGGAATTCCATCAAAGCCCAAGAAGTCGCGCTTGGAAAGGCGCCTCTCCTCAAAGGCCCGAGAGGTACTGCTTGGGCTCGACCGGCGTCGACCCCTTGCGGATCTCGAAATGGAGCTGCGGGCTCGACACCTGGCCGGTCTGCCCGGCCTTGGCGATCACCTCGCCGCGCTTCACCACCTGCCCCTTCTTCACCATCATGTCCTTGGTGTGGGCATAGGCCGTGACATAGCCGTTCGAGTGGCGGATGAGCACGAGGTTGCCGTAGCTCTTCAGATCGCCGCCCGCATAGGCGACAACCCCGTCCTCGGCGGCCTGCACGGGCGTACCCTCCGGCACCGCGAAATTGATGCCCTCATTGGCCGTGCCGTTGATCTTGTTGCCGAAATCCGCGACGATCCGACCCTTCACCGGCATCCGGAAATTGGCCTTCGTCGTGGCGGCAGCGGGCGGCGCTTCGGGCGCGGGCGTCGCGACGGGCTCGACCTTGGCCACCGTCTCGATCGGCTTCTCGACCTTGGCGGTTTTCTCCACCTTGGCGGGCTTGGCCGGCTCGATCTTCGCAGGCTCGACCTTGGCGACCTTCGCGGGCTCGTGCTTCTTCGGCTCGGCCGCCTTCGGCAGCTCCGCGGTCTTCTTCGGCTGCGCCTTCGGATCGAGCGGCTTGGCGGCCGGCTGCGGCCCCTTGACGGGCTTGGCGGCCGGCAGCTTCAGGGTCTGCTCGGGCTGCGCGGTGGCGACCTTCGGCGCCTTCGGCTGAACGGCCGCCGGCTTGGCGATCGGCGCCGGCACTGCCGCGATCTGCGGCGCGGCGGGCGCCGCCGGCGCGCCGACCCGGTAGACCGGAATGATAACGCGCTGGCCGGGACCGATCGCGGCCGGGCCGGTCAGGCCGTTCGCCTGAGCGATCGCCGTGGCCGGCACGCCGTAGCGCCGCGACAGCGTCTCGGTGGTATCGCCGGCGACCGCCGTGACCGCGGTGCCGCCCTCGGCCGTCCATTGCGCACTAGCCGGCGAAGCGGGCCGCACCGGCACCGGACGCTGCATGGAGATCGGGCGCGGCGCCACCGGAGCCGTCGCGACGGGAGCCGGATAGGACGGTGGCGGATAGGGCTGCGCGGTCGTGACGGGGCTCGACAGCGGCGCCGATTCGACCGGCGCGGTGGAGATGCGCGGACCGGGCTCGGGCGGCGGCGGCAGGGAGCCGGTCACGTCCGGATCCGGCTGCTGCCGGCTGCCGAAGGGCGTGGAGAACGGGTTTTCGTTAAAGCGCGTCACATCGGCGCTGCAGCCCGCCGCGACACCGGCGAGGAGCCCGACGATGGCAAGACGCAGAACGGAACGCGGGCACGCCGAAATCAAGCTACGCATCGCACAACTCACTGCAACGTCACGATTTCGCCATCTATAGCCCTCGCCCGGTAAACAAGCTTTTAAGCTTAACGGCCAATCCGCGCGGCCGGCGCAATTTTCGTCGAACTACAGGCGCTCGGAGACGCCCTCGACGAGCATCGGCAGACGCGCCTCGAACAGCATCTCGCGGCCGATCCCGTCGCGCGTCTTGGTGACGAGCGTGACGGCCTGCCGTGCGCCCGGCGCGCCGATCGCCACGACCAGCCGCCCGCCTGGCAGGAGCTGCTCGCCCCAGCAATCCGGCAGCGTCGGCACGGCGCCGTAGGCGATGATCCGATCGAACTTGCCGCCGCGCTGGTCGCCCTTGAAGCCGTCGGCGGTGCGCGTCTCGATATTGCCGAGGCCGAGCGTCGCGAACAGTGCCTTGGCGGCCTGCGTCAACCCGCGCCAGCGGTCGAGCGTCACGACGGTCGCGGCGCGCCGCGCGACGACGGCGGTCGGCCAACCCGAGCCGGTGCCGATCTCCAGGACGCCGTGGCCGCCGCCGACCTGCAGCGCCTCCAGCATCCGCCCGACCAGCGCCGGCCGCGTCGTCATCTGCCCGCAGGCGAGCGGCGCGACGATGTCGGAGGAAGCGGCTGCCGCCGAAAGATGCGGCAGGAAGGGCTGGCGCGGCACCGTCTCGATGGTGCGCAGCAGCGCCTGGTCGCGAATGCCGGCCTGCCGCAGCGCCAGCAGGAGCTGCATCGTCGCGAGCGCCGCCGCTTCCCGTCCCGGATCGGCGGCGTCCGCCATCGATCGGCTCAGGCGCCGAAGACGGTCAGGAGGCGCGAACGCACCGCCTCGTCGGTCACGTCGAGCTTCAGCGGCGTCACCGAGATCCGCTTGTCGGCGAGCGCCGCGAGATCGGTGCCTGGCCGCGTGTCGCGCTTCTTGCGCAGGAAGGCGACCCAGAAATACGGGATGTTGCGGCCGTCATGCCGCGCCTCGATGGTGAGCAGCTCGCGGTCGCGCCGCCCCTGCGTGGTCACCGCCACCCCTTCGACCGCGTCCGGCGCGCAAAAGGGAAAGTTGATGTTGACGAGCCCGTCGTCCGGAATGCCCGATTGCAGGATCTTGCCGATGATCTTCGGCCCATGCGCGACGGCGGTCTCCCAGGGCGTCTCGCGCTTGCCGTCCGGCGAATAGGCCTGCGACAGCGCGATCGCCGGAAAGCCGAGGATGGCGGCCTCGCGCGCGCCCGCCACCGTCCCGGAGTAGATCACGTCCTCGGCAGCGTTCTGGCCGCGATTGATGCCCGACAGGACGAGGTCGGGCGGCGTGTCGGTCATGATGTGGCGCACCGCCATGATGACGCAGTCGGTCGGCGTGCCCTTCACCGCATAGGTCTTCTCGTCGATCTGCCGAAGCCGCAGCGGATCGTTGAGGCTCAAGGAATGCGACACGCCCGACTGATCGCTCTCCGGCGCCACCGTCCAGACATCGTCGGAGAGCTGGCGCGCGATATCGCCCAACGCCTGCAGGCCCGGCGCGTGGATGCCGTCGTCGTTGACCAGGAGGATGCGCATGAAATCAAGCTTTCTCTATCCGTTCGAGACCGCCCATATAGGGCCGCAGCACCGCCGGCACGGCGACGCTGCCGTCCTCGTTCTGGTAGTTCTCCAGCACCGCGATCAGCGCCCGGCCGAGCGCCACGCCGGAGCCGTTCAGCGTATGCACGAAGCGCGGCCCCTTGCCCTCGCGCGGCCGGTAGCGGGCGTTCATGCGGCGGGCCTGGAAATCCCCGCAATTGGAGCAGCTCGAGATCTCGCGATAGGTGTTCTGACCCGGCAGCCAGACCTCGAGATCGTAGGTCTTGCGGCTCGCGAAGCCCATGTCGCCGGTGCAGAGCGTGACGATCCGGTACGGCAACTCCAGCCGCCGCAGGACCGCCTCGGCGCAGCCGAGCATGCGCTCATGCTCCTCGCGCGAGGCGTCCTCGGGCGTGATCGAGACCATCTCGACCTTCATGAACTGGTGCTGGCGCAGCATGCCGCGCGTGTCCCGCCCCGCAGCGCCCGCCTCCGAGCGGAAGCACGGCGTGAGCGCCGTGTAGCGGCGCGGCAGCGTCGCCTCCTCGACGATCTGCTCGCGCACCAGATTGGTCAGCGTCACCTCGGCGGTCGAGGTCAGCCAGAAATCGTTGGTGGTGCGGAACATGTCCTCGGCGAATTTCGGCAGCATGCCGACGCCGTAGACCGCCTCGCTGCGCACCAGCACGGGCGGGTTCACTTCCGTGTAGCCGTGCTCGGTGGTGTGGAGATCGAGCATGAACTGGCCGAGCGCCCGCTCCAGCCGCGCCAGCGCGCCCTTCAGCACCACGAAGCGGCTGCCCGAGAGCTTGCCGGCCGCCTCGAAATCCATCAGGCCGAGCGCCTCGCCGATCTCGAAATGCTCTTTCGCGGCATTGCGCCGCACGATGTGGCCGAAGCGGCGGAGCTCGACATTGCCGCTCTCGTCGGTACCGAGCGGCACCTCCGGAAAGGGCTGGTTCGGCAGATCCGCGAGCGCGGCCTCGAGCGCGGCGGTGAGCCGCTTCTCTTCCGCCTCGCCCTCCTGCACGGTCGCGCGCAGATCCGCGACCTCGGCCATCAGCCGCTGGGCGGTCGCCTCGTCCTTGGCGGCCTTGGCCTTGCCGATCTCCTTGGAGAGCGCGTTACGCCTTTCCTGCGCCTCCTGGAGGCGGGTCACGAAGCCGCGGCGCTCCTCGTCGAGCTTCAGGAGATCGGCCGAGCGCGGCGGCAGGCCGCGCGAGGCAAGCCCTGCGTCGAAAGCCGCCGGATCGTCCCTGATGAGCTTGATGTCGAACATGAAAGGCGCCGATGTCGGATACGATGCTGGGCTCGGCGCCCGGTCGTTCAGCTCTCGGACGCCTCGTCCGCGTCGCGCTTCGCCTGAGCCTTCTTCTCGACCATGGCCACCGAAAAGATGGCCCCCTCGTAAAGAAGGCATAGGGGAATCGCAAGGGTGAGCATCGAGATCACGTCGGGCGGCGTCAGCAGCCCCGCGATGGCGAAGCACACGACGATGAAATAGCGCCGCTTGTCGCGCAGCCAAGCCGCCGTGACGATGCCGATGCGGCCGAGCAGCGTCAGCACGACGGGAAGCTGGAACGCCACGCCGAAGGCGAAGATCAGCGACATGATCAGCGAGAGGTACTCGGAGACCTTCGGCAGGAGCTCGATCGCCGCCTGCCCCTCGGCCGCCGCTTGCTGCATGCCGAGCGAGAAGCGGATCAGCATCGGCATGGCGAGGAAATAAACGAGCGCCGCGCCGAGCACGAAGAACACCGGCGTCGCGATCAGATAGGGGCGGAAGGCATTGCGCTCGTTCTGATAAAGGCCCGGCGCCACGAACATGTAGATCTGCGTCGCCACCACCGGGAACGACAGGAAGGCGGCGCCGAAAAGGCCGATCTTGAGCTGGGTGAAGAAATACTCCAGCACCTGCGTGTAGATGAGCCTGGAGTGCTCCGCCCCCGCCGCCCAGACGAGCGGCTGCACGAGGAGGTTGAAGATCTGCTTCGACACCGCGAAGCAGAGGATGAACATCAGCACGAAGGCGATGGCGGATTTGATCAGCCGCGAGCGCAGCTCGATCAGATGCTCCATCAAGGGCGCCTTGGAGGCTTCGATATCGGCCTGGGTCATGCGCCAACATCCTCGCCGGCGGATTTCGTTTCGTCGGAGGACTTGCGGCGGCGGCGCGGCCGCTGCGGCAGCGCGTCATCGGTGACGGCGACCGTCTCGGTTGCGGCCGGCGACGGGTCGGCGAAGGCTCCCGTCAGATCGAGCGGGGCCGGCGGAGGCGGCGGCGGAAGGGCGTCGGCGAGCGAGCCGCCGCCCCCGCCGCTCTGCTTCGGCGCGGCGGCCGCGGACGGCGTCTCGGCGGGCTTGGCCGCCGCGACATCGGCACCCGGCGACAACTCGACGGGCTTGTCCTCGTCCGGCTTCTTGTCGGGGTTGAGCGAGGATTCGAAGCTCTGCTTCGTCTCCTCCAGGGTCGACTGGATCTGGTTGAGCGGGTTGAGGCCCGCCATGGTGTTGCGCAGATCCTGGACCTCGCGCTGGATGCCGTCGAGATTGGCCTCCCGCATCGCGTCCTGGAACTGGCCCTGGAACTCGGCCGCCATGCGCCTGATCTTGGTCAGCGCATCGCCGATCGTCCGCAGCACTTCAGGCAGCTTCTCAGGCCCGATCACCACCAGCGCGACCACGCCGATGATGACGAGCTTGGCCCAGCCGAGATCGAACATCGTCGTCAACCGCGGCCGGTTCTACGGCCGCTCCTCAACCTGCTTGCGCGCCGGGGCGCGACCATTTGCGTCATGGCGCGCCTCGCGCCGGTCAGCCCGCCTTGCGCGGCTCGCCCTCGCGCGTCACCGGGCTCGCCTGGTGCTCGATCTTGCGCAGCGGATCGGCCGGGGCCGCGTCCTTGTCGGCCGGCGCGTCGGTCTTGGCCTGCTCCTCGTCGGACATGCCCTTCTTGAAGGCTTTGATGCCCTTGGCGACGTCGCCCATCATGTCCGAAATCTTGCCACGGCCGAACAGCAGCAGAACCACCAGGATCAGCAGCAGCCAGTGCCAAATGCTCAAACCACCCATCTAAACCTCCGAGAATGCCCGAATGAGACCGCGCGAGCGGGTTGCGCCTCTTGGCGCGGGCATTCGATGTCGCGGCAAACCTAGGCGGGCGGCGTGGCAAAAACAAGGACTTCGCCACGCGCGACCTCGACTTCCACGGTATCACCAGCCCGCCATTCGTCGCTGGAGGGGACGCGTGCGTTCAAAGGCCGTTCCAGCCCTTCCACCGCGATCTCGACGAGGGCAGTGCCGCCGAGGAACCGCTCGGCGCGGATCACGCCCTGGATCGCGCCGTCGGCCGGCGTCCCGCCGGCCCGCCGGAAGGCGATCGATTCGGGGCGGATGACGACGACCGCCTCGCCGCCTTCCGCGACCTCGCCAGCCGGCCAGGCGCCGAGCGGCGTTGTGATTCTACCCTCGCGCGCCCTGCCCGCGATCTCATTGAGGTCGGTGAAGAATCGCGCCGTTTCGAGGTCGATGGGCGAGCGGTAGATCTGGCGCGGCGCGCCGATCTGCACGATGCGGCCGCGCCGCATCAGCACGACGCGGTCGGCGACGCGCAGCGCCTCCTCCGGGTCATGCGTGACGACGATCACGGTCGCCCCCGCCCGGCGCAGCACCGACAGCGTCTCGTCGCGCACCGCGTCGCGGAGCCGCCTGTCCAGGCCGGAAAAAGGCTCGTCCATCAGCATGACGCCGGGCCGCGGCGCCAGCGCCCGCGCGAGCGCCACGCGCTGCTGCTCGCCGCCCGACAGGCGCTCCGGGTAGTCCTCGGCATGGCGCCCGAGCCCGACCCGCTCCAGGGCCCGCAGCGCCTCGGCCCGCGCCTCCGCACGCGCCAGCCGGTCGAGGCCGAAGGCGACATTGGCGAGATTGGTCAAATGCGGGAACAGCGCGAAATCCTGGAACATCAGCCCGACGCCGCGCCGCTCCGGGGGCACGAACACGGTATCGGACGCGACCACCTGCCCGCCGATCCGCACGGTGCCGGCGCGCGGCCTCTCCAGCCCCGCCGCGATGCGCAGCAGCGTCGTCTTGCCGCAGCCCGACGGGCCGAGCAGGCACACGACCTCTGCCGGCTTCACCGCAATGTCGACGCCGCGCAGCGCCGGCACGCCGTGATAGTCGTGGAAAACGCCCTCTAAGACGATGTCGGCCGCGATCGTCGCGGCCGTAGACGGGCGGTCGCGCAGGATGTCGCTCACGCCGGACCGTCCGTTTCCTCGCCCTCCCCGGCGCGCGGCGCGAGGCCGAGATCGAGGTCGGCCGGGTCGAGCGGATCCTCGTCCTCGGCGAGCGTCGTGTCGTCGGACGGGTTCGGCATGCGGAAATCGGCCGGCAGATTGGCCTCGAACATGCCGGTGCCCTTCAGCTCCTCGACGCCCGGCAGGTCGCCGATCGCCTCCAGGTTGAAGTTCTCCAGGAAGGTCGGCGTCGTGCCGAAGGTGACGGGCCGGCCCGGCGTGCGGCGCCGGCCGCGCAGCCGGATCCAGCCGGTCTCGAGCAGCAGGTCGAGCACGCCGCGCGAGGTCGAGACGCCGCGGATGCCCTCGATCTCGGCGCGCGTCACCGGCTGGTGATAGGCGATGATCGCCAGCGTCTCGAGCGCGGCGCGCGAGAGCTTGCGCGGCTCGACCGCGTTCGGATTGAGGATCGGCGCGAGATCCGGCGCGGTGCGCAGCGCATAGCGCCCCGCCACCGCCACGACATTGACGCCGCGCGTCGCATAGGCCGCCGTCAGCTCCGCGATGAGCGCCGGCACGTCGGCGCCCTTCGGCAGGCGCTCGGCGATCGTGGCGGGGTCGAGCGGCTCGGTCGCGGCGAAGAGCAGCGCCTCCAGGATCCGGAGGCTGCCATGCGTGTCCTCGGCCTCCAGCGGCGCGTTCATCGGCAGAGCGGCGCTCACGAGGACGCCTCCTCCGGCTTCGTGGCCGGGCGCGAGCGCAGGAAGAGCGGCCCGAAGGCGGAATCCTGATGCAGGTCGATCCGCCCCTCGCGGGCAAGCTCCAGGCTCGCCGAGAAGGTGGAGGCGAGCGCCGCCACCCGCGTCTCGGGATTGGCCACGAAGGAGGCGATGTATTGGTGAAGCGGCAGCCAGTCGCCGACCGGCCCGATCATCCGCTCCAGGAGCTCGCGCGCCTCCTGCATCGACCAGACTTTGCGCGGCGCGACCACGACGCGCGCCCGCACCATCGCCTGCCGGCGCTGCGCGTAAGCCGAGAGCAGATCGTAGATCGTCGCGACGAATTGC
>JBDHTH010000047.1:0-10896 GCA_039808545.1 Phreatobacteraceae bacterium
TCGTCGCGGCCGATGATCGTCGGCTTCTCCAGCGAGGGCCGCAAGGACGCGATGACCTTCGCGGAGGAGGGCGGGGCTTTCGTCTGCAACATCGTCGGCTGGGATCAGCGGGAGGCGATGAACCAGACCTCCGCGCCGCTGCCGCGCGGGGCGAGCGAGTTCGCCTTCGCCGGGCTGGAGACGGAGCCCTCGCGCTTCGTGAAGCCGCCGCGCGTCAAGGGCGCGCCGGCGGCGCTCGAATGCGTCTGGACGAAGACGGTACCGCTGGAAGATGTCGAGGGCCATGCGCTCGACCGCTGGCTGGTGCTCGGCCAGGTCGTGGGCGTCTATATTGACGACCGTTTCGTCAAGGATGGGCTGGTCGACACGGCGGCGATGCGCATCGTCGCGCGGGCCGGCTATCACGACTATTTCGTCGCCGACACCAAGTTCTCGATGCGTCGCCCCTCCGGCGGCTGACTAGCGTCCCGCCCGCGCCAGCAAGCGCTCGGCCCTGAGGAGATGCGGCCGGTCGAACATCTCGCCGCCGATCCCGACGACGCCGAGCGAAGGATCGGCCGCGAAGGCCGCGACGATCTGCTCCGCCTTGGCGATCGCCTCCGGCGTCGGCGTGAAGACCTGGTTGATGATGGCTACCTGCGCCGGATGGATCGCCATCTTGGCGGTGAAGCCGTCGCGCCGTGCCTCCTCGGCCTCGCGCTGCAGTCCCTCGGCGTCGCGGAAGGGCGGAAACACCGTGTCGATCGCGGTGACGCCGGCATGCACCGCGCCGGCGATGCAGAGCGCGCGGGCGATGCGGAACGGCTCGGTATGCCGCCCGTCCGGGCCGCGATTGGTCTCGGCGCCGAGATCGGCGGAGAGATCCTCGGCGCCCCAGGTCAGCCCGGCGAGGCGCGGCGAGGCGCCGCGATAGGTGCCGAGCGTGAACATCGCGCCGGCCGTCTCGGTGGCGACCACCAGGATCCTGGTCGCCCCTTCGGCGATCCCGTGCACAGCCTCCTGCGCCGTGAGCTTGGCGTCGAGATGGGTGACGTCGGCGCCCGATCCGGCCTTCGGCAGCATGATGCCGTCGGGCCTCGCGGCCATCACCACCGCGAGATCCTCGTCGGTCAGGCCAGTGTCGAGCGCGTTGACGCGCACATAGAGGCGCGGCCGGTCCGCCAGGGCGACATGCGACGCGATATAGTCGCGCGCCACCGCGCGGGCGGCCGCCTTGTTGGCGGCCGAGACGGAATCTTCGAGGTCGACCAGCAGCACGTCGGCGCCGCTTTCCAGCCCCTTGCCGAGCTTCTTTTCAGAATCGCCGGGAACGAACAGCAGCGAGCGCATGGGACCTCAGGAGGGACGCTTGAGGACGAGGGTCTGCCGCTTGCATTCGGCGACGAGCCTGTCGTCCTGGTTGTAGGTGCGGTGATGGAACTCGACGATGCCTTGCGTGGGCCGTGACTTGGATTCGCGCTTGCCGAGGATGGTCGTCTCGACCCGCACCGAATCGTTCTCGAACAGCGGGTGGGGGAACTTCACGTCGCTCATGCCGAGATTGCCGACGAGCGTGCCCATCGTCGTGCCGTCGACCGAGATGCCGATCATCAGCCCGAGCGTGAACATCGAATTGACCAGCGGCCGGCCCCATTCGGTCTCGCGCTCGGCGAAATGGCGGTCGATATGCAGCGGCTGCAGGTTGAGCGTCAGGTTGGAGAACAGCATGTTGTCCATCTGCGTCACCGTGCGGGTCAGGCGGTGGCGGATGACCTCGCCCTCCGCGAACCCCTCGAAATAGCGCCCGCCGCGATGATGGACGTTTGCCGGATCGGTCAAGCCTGCTCCTCCCGCGCCAATTCTTAAGGCGGAATTTACCATAACGGCGCATTCTGAACGGATCGCGCCCCAACCCGTCGCTCGTTCCTCGGCGCTTCCAACAGAGTCCCGATGGTCGCGCTCACTGTCCAGCCCACAGATATCCTGCGCAGCGTGACATCGGCAATCGCCGATGCGGCGCGGGCCACCGGCTCGGGCTTCGACTATCTCCTGAAGACGGCCGTGCGGGAATCGAGCCTCGATCCGAACGCCAAGGCCAATACCTCGACCGCCACGGGCCTGTTCCAGTTCATCAACTCGACCTGGCTGCAGACCGTGAAGGAGGAGGGGCCGCGGCTCGGCCTGGCGGCCGAGGCCTCCGCCATCGAGAAGACGGCCGACGGCCGCTACGTGGTGCGCGATGCCGCCACGCGCGAGAAGATCCTCGGCCTGCGCAACGACCCGAAGGTCGCGGCGCTCGTCGCCGGCGCCTTCACGAACCGCAACGCCGCGATCCTGCAACAGGCGATCGGCCGCGCGCCGACCGGCGGCGAGCTCTATATCGCGCATTTCATGGGGCCGGGCGGCGCGACCAAGCTGATCTCGGCCGCCGCCACGACGCCGAACGCCAATGCGGCGCAGCTCTTTCCCGACGCGGCCGCGGCCAACCGCCCGATCTTCTACGACAAGGCCGGCCAGCCGCGCAGCGTCGCGCAGGTCTACGCCAACCTCGTCGCCAAGCACGAGCAGACGACGCCGGCGGCCCTGCCGGCGCAGGCGACCGTGCCAGTGCCGGCCGCCCTGTCGCCCGCCGCCGTGACCAGCGTGACGCCGACCCAGGCGCCCTATGTCGCGCCGCGCTTCACGCGCGACACAACGCGGCCCGTTTATGGGCTTTTCTCGTCCGACGGCGGCGATACGCCCGTCAGCCCGTTCGTTCGCGATCTTTGGGGCAAGCCCGCCAAGATCCAGCCCGACAGGACGCAGGTCGCGAGCCTCGAGGCGCCCGCGACACCGAATGCCGTGCCGGCCGCGACCGCGCTCGCGCCGACGGCCCTGCCGCTGCGCAGCTTTCCCTTCGCGGCGGCCCCGCCGGCCCGCGTGACGCAGACGCTTAATACGGCCCTGCCGAAGGCGGCGCCGCGCGCCTCCGGCCCGCCGCTCGAGCTGTCGGCGTTCCGCGACGTTCCGCCGAGCCGCTGAGGGAAAACCCCCGCCGGCTCTTGCGCCGCGATGCCGCGCCTCGTGAAATAGAAGCGGCGAATCGGAGGCCGCATGCATCAGCTACCGCAGAGGATCGTCGCGTTCGACGTCGAGACGACCGGCCTGCACAACCAGGACCGCATCGTGACGATCGGCGCCTGGCGCATCGACACGGCGGCGCTGCTGGGCGGCGCGCCGGCCGTTACGCCGCTGCATCTCATCGTCTCGCCGGAGCGCCGATGCCATCCGATGGCGGCGCGCGTGCACGGCTATTCGGATCGCGAGCTCGCCTGCCAGCCGCTCTTTGCCGAGATCGCCGAGGCGGTGGAGGGGTTTTTCGGAGAAGCGGACCTGCTCGTCGCCCATAACGCGCAGTTCGACGAGCGCTTCGTCGCTCGCGAATTCGGCCTCATCGGCCGGCCGATGCCGAGCGCGCCGATCTACTGCACGATGGAGGGCTATCGCCGGTCGGGCCGCTCGGGCCGCGCCTCGCTGAACGCGGTGCTGGCCGATCTCGGCATCGCCCGGCTCGGCGAGACCCACGGCGCGCTGGAGGACGCCTGGCTCGCGGCCGCGATCTATCTCTGGCTGAACGGCGTGCCGGCGCGACTGGTGCCGGCCTATGCCGAGATGCTGGAGGCCGGGCTCTGCGCGGCGCGCCCGACCAATTACCGCGAGGCGCCGGCCGGCGCGAAGGCCTTGAGGAGCCGCCCGTCGATCGCCGCGAGCCCGGCCGCGATCATCGCCATTCCGGCGAGCTGACGGGCGAGCAGCGTCTCGCCGAGCACCGCCACGCCAAGCAGGATGGCGCTGACCGGGATCAGCAGCGTGACGAGCAGCAGGCTCGTCGCGCCGGCCGTCTCCAGGATCCGGAAATAGAGGAAATAGGCGAGGGCCGTGGAGGCGACCGCCACGCCGGCGATCGCGCCGATCGCCGGCCAGGGCGGCATCGGCAGGCGCCACGGCGCATCGATCGCGAGAACAAGCGGCAGCAGCATCACGGCGGAGGCCGAGACCTGTCCGGTCGCCGTGACGAGCGCCGGCACGCCCATGGCGCGGAAGCGGCGGCCGTAGATCCCCGCGAACGCATAGGAGATCGCGCCGCCGAGGCAGGCGAGCTGCGCCGGCACATTGCCGCCGATCCCCGAGAGCGCCGCCGGGCCGATCATCACGGCCGCACCGGCGAAGCCGATCGCGACGCCGATGCCGCGCGCCGGCGTCATCGGCTCGTCCCTGGTCAGGAAATGCGCGAGGATCACGCCGAACAGCGGCGTCGTGGCGTTCAGCGCCGCCGCGAGCCCGCTCGCGATCTCCTTCTGTCCCCAGACGATCAGCGTGAACGGGATGACGTTGTTGATGAGCCCCATGATGAAGAGCGCCCGCCAGACGCGCCCCTCGCGGGGCAGGGCGAGGCCGAGACGCTTCAGGAGCAGCAGCAGCACCAGCGCCGCGATCGCGACCCGCAGCCAGACGATGGTCAGCGCCGGCAAGGCCGTCAGCGCCACCGCGTTGAAGAAGAACGAGCCGCCCCAGAGGAGCGACAGCGCGAGCAGCATCCCCCATTCGCGATTGCCGAGCCGCAGCGCCGCCTGTTCCTGCATCGCCCACTCCTTGAAGCCGGCGGGAGGTTACGGAAACGGGCCGTACGGGCACTCCCGTTCTTGCTCTGGAATTCGCACGCGCGGCGCCAGCATGGTTAATGAGGCTTTAACGGGTCGCCGCTAGGCTTTGCTGAAGAATCGCCGACATGGCGGGCCAAGGCGCGGAGAGGCCGGATGATCGTCAATACCTTCCTGCGGTGGGTTCAGACGGCGCCGGCCGCCGATCGCGCCGAGGCGACGACGCAGCTCGCCAGGGCCTATCTCATTTCGGATGTCAGTCCGCATGATCTCGCGGCGATCGAGGCCGCCATGGTGGTCATGCTCGATGATCGCTCGCCGCTGGTGCGCGAGGCGCTGGCGAATGTGCTGGCGCGCAGCTCCGAGGCGCCGCATCACGTCATCCTGGCGCTGGCCGCTGACCAGCCCGACGTCGCCGAGCCCGTGCTGCGCGATTCCCCGGTCCTCACCGATGCCGACCTGATCGAACTGATCGGCACCGGCGATGCCGAGCGCCAGGCCGCGATCGCGGCGCGCGAGCGGCTTTCGCCCGGGATCGCGGCCGCCATCGCCGAGGTCGGCACGGCCTCCGCCTGCCTCGTCCTGGTCGAGAACGGCGCGGCGCCGCTGACGCGCTCGGTTTTCGAGCGGCTGGTGCAGCGCTTCGGCCATCTCTCGGTCCTGCGCGAGGCGCTGCTGGCGCGGCCCGACCTGCCGCCCGAGGCCCGCCTTGGACTCGTCCAGTCGCTCGCCGACACGCTCGGCCGCTTCGTCGCCGCCAAGGCCTGGCTCGGCGAGGAGCGGGTCGAGCGCGTCGTCCGCGACGCGGCCGAGCGCGCCGCCGTGACGCTCGCCTTCGACCTCGGCGGCGCCGCGATGCCGGATCTCGTGACGCGCCTGAAGCGGCAGGGCAAGCTGACGCCGGCGCTGCTGCTGCGCGCCGTACTGACGGGGCAGATCGATCTCTTCGAGGCCGCGCTCGCCGACCTCTCGGGCCTGCCGATCGCCAAGGTGCGGGCGGTGGTCGCCGATCCGGGCAGCCCCGGCTTCCGTGCCGTCTTCGGCCGGGCCGGCCTTCCCGAGGGCGCTTTCGCCTCGTTCCGCGCCGCTCTGCTCGCCGGGCGCGAGACGGGGTTCGCGCTCGAGGCCGACGGCGAGATCCGCCTGCGGCGCGCGATGGTCGACGAGGCGCTGCGCGTGCAGGAGCAGCTTGCCGGCGACGATGTCGACCAGATCCTGACCTTGCTGCGGCGCCTCGCCTCCGAGGCCGCGCGCGAGGAGGCCCGCGCCTATACGCGCGAGCTGATCGCGGCCTGAAACGGCGCTACTGCGCCTGCAAAGGCGGCGAATCGACCGCCGGAATCGCGTCCGATCCGGCAACCGGCGCCGCGAGACGCGCAACGCCGTCCTGCAACGCCTCGGCGATGTCGTTCGCGACCGGGCTCGCGGCCGCCTCCGCGCCGTCCGCCTGCAGCCGGCGGATCGCCGCGACATGCGCATCGATCAGCGGCGCTGCGCGCGGATCGGCGATCGGCCGTTCCAGGAGAAGGCAGAGGCTGCCCGCGATCCGGCCGACGACCGGATAGCCGTAGAGCGCCGCCGTGCCGCGCAGGTCGTGCGCGGCGCGGTAGAAGGCCGCCCGCGGCGTCGCGCCAGAGGTTTCGGGGGCGATCGCCGGCGCCGCGTCAAACGCCGCCGCGGCGTCGGCGAGACGCGCGACCGCGCTCGCCATCCAGTCGGAGAATTCCGAGGTCAGCGCCGCCATCGCGGCATCGGCCCTGGCGATCGCCTCCGCGTCGATCACCGGGTCCTTGCCGTCGCCGATCGTCTGCACGCGGTCGCGCAGCCGGTTGGGCGGCTCGATGACCCAATGGTCGTTGTAGTGATGGACGATCGTCTTGACCTTGCGGCCGGATGGCGGTTTGCGCGCGGCCATTACGAGGTCATCTTCTCGAGGATCTTGGAGGCGTCGATCGATTCCGACGCGATCTTGCCGAGCCGCCGCTCCGGCCCGAGATAGGCGCCCGAATTGGTCCGCCGCCGGCACGGGCCGAAATAGGTCGCGGTCTTGATGAAGGGGCGCGGCGCCGCCACGGCCGAGAGGATGCGCAGATAAAGCCCCTTCGCCGAGACCGGCTTGATCAGGAATTCGGTGACGCCGGCGTCGCGCGCCTGGCACACGCGTTCCTTCTCGGAATGGCCCGACAGCATGATGATCGGCACATAGGGGTTCGATTTGCTGTCGGGCGTGCGGATCGCCCGCGTCATCTCCAGCCCGTCCATCTCGGGCATCGCCCAGTCGAGGATCAGGATGTCGGGCAGCGCCTGCGCGAACAGTTCCAGTCCGGCCGCGCCGTTGGCGGCCTCGTAGATCTCGCGCGCCCCGAAGCCGTGCAGCAGCTGGTGGACGATCCGCCGCATGTGCAGATCGTCGTCCACGACGAGGAAGCGCAGCCTTTGGAAGTCGATCCGGACCATTTCCGCAGGGTAGGCGGCAGCGCTTAAGGCGACGTTAGCGATGGCTTCGCAAGCTTTTACGTGCCGAACTGCTCCGCCAGGATGCGCTCGTCGAGGCTGTGGCCGGGATCGTGCAGGATCGTCAGCGCCTTCGCCTTGTCCATCGCGACGTCGACGCGGCGCACGTCGCGGAACTCGAAATGGTCCGCCACCGCCGACATCGGCCGCTTCTCGCCCTCCAGCACCGTGATCTCGACGCGCGCCCGATCCGGCAGCACCGCCCCGCGCCACCGGCGCGGCCGGAAGGGCGAGATCGGCGTGATCGCCAGCAGCGGCGCGTCGAGCGGCAGGATCGGCCCGCCGGCCGACAGGTTGTAGGCGGTCGAACCCGCCGGGGTCGCGATGAGGATGCCGTCCGCGATCAGCTCGGCGAGGCGCACCCGCCCGTCGACCGCGACGCCCAGCTTGGCGGCCTGGTAGGTCTGCCTGAGCATCGAGACCTCGTTGATGGCGCGCGCCTGATGCGTCCCGCCGCTCGCGTCCAGCACCGTCATCAGCAGCGGGTAGAGCGTGCTGCGCTCGGCGAGCGCGAGACGCTCCAGGAGCCCGTCCTCGCGGTATTCGTTGAGCAGGAAGCCGACCGAGCCGCGATGCATGCCGTAGATCGGCGTGCCGCGCTCCATGGATTGATGCAGCGTCTGCAGCATCAGCCCGTCGCCGCCGAGCGCGACGATGACGTCGGCCGCCGCGACCGGCGTCGCGCCGTACCGGTGCTTCAGGCGGCGAAGGGCGGCCTGGGCGTCCTCCGCCGCGCTCGCGACGAAGGCGATCTTCTCGAATCCGGGCACGTCGCTCTCCAGCGCCGAAGCGGCGCGCTTTCGATTTATTCGCAAGCGCGCGCCCGGATCAATCGTTTCGCCGCGCGAGGCGCTACTGGCCGAACCGCACGTTCAGCCCCGCATAGGCCGCGAAGCCCGGACCGCGATAGCCGTAGAGCGGCTCGAATTTCTGTCCGAACAGGTTCTCGGCCCGCACATAGGCGGTGGTCATGGCGTTGATGTCGTAGGAAAGCTTGGCGCGCACCAGCGTGTAGGCCTTCAGGAAGACGTCCTCGCTCGCATAGAAGGGCGGGCCCTGGAAGCGCACGTCGCGCACGCCGCCGTTGTAGACGAGGCTGGCGGCGAGGCGGAGCTGGTCGTTGAAGCGCACCGTCGCGTCGAGGCTCGCCATGTGCTTGGGCCGGCGCAGCACTTCCTTGCCGGTCGCGTCCTCGGCGTCGACATAGGTGTAGGTGCCGCCGATCGACAGCCAGGGCGCCGGGTTGGCGGTCAGCGTCAGCTCGATGCCCTGCCGCTCGGTCCGCGTCGTCGCGTTGACGACCGTGGAGGAGAAGCCGACGAACACCGTCGTGATCTCGTCCCGCAGATTGGCGCGGAAATAGGTGAGGTCGGCAGTCAGCAACCCGCCGAAGAACTTCTGCTCGATGCCGATATCCCAGCCGAGGGAGGATTCCGGCTTGATGTTCGGATTGCCGATGAAGAAGGCTGGCGTGTAGCCGTATTGCTCGAAGAAGGTCGGGTTGGTGACGCCCCGGCCGATGCTGGCATGCAGGCGCGTGCCGCTCGTCTCGAAGCGCTGCGCCGCCGTGAGGCGCCAGGTGAAGGCGTCGGCGAAGTAGCTGTTCCAGTCCTGCCGGATGGCGCCGCTCAGCGTCAGCCCGCTCGGCAGATCCGAGATGAGCTCGCCATAGAGGCCGGTGCGCTCGCGCGAGCGCCCCTCGACCCATTCCGTGTTGAAGGCATCGAGATAGCGGTATGTCTCACGGATATGCTCGATGCCGCCGACGATCGTGTTCTTGGCGTTGAGGAAGCCGGGCGTCTCGAAGGTGTAGGCCGTCTTCGAGCGCAGTCCGATGCGGTCGCCGCGCGAGGAGAAGGAGGGCAGCTCGTCGGCCGTGTCCTTGTTGCGTTCGTGATTGATGTCGGCCGAGAAGACCTGCGTCAGCCGGTCGTCGAGCGCCTTGAAGGTCGCTGCGATGCGGCCGACCGTGATGTTGTTGCGGCCCTTGTTGTTGGCGTCGACCTGCTCCTGGAAGATCGCACCGAGCGGGAAGCCGCCGGTGTCGTATGCGACATAGCGCCGCACATGGCGGAACGAGGCTTCGATATTGACCCAGTCCGACAGGTCCACGCCGACCTTGCCCGTGAAGGTCAGCGCATGCGAGCCGTCGCGCTCCGTGCCGGTGCGCGCGATGTTGTAGCCATCGGTCTTGTAGCCCTGCACCGTGAAGGCGCCGTACCAGGGGCCGTGGGAGCCGCGCAGCGTCGCGGCGCCCGTGAAGGTGCCGCGGGTGCCGATCTCCAGGTTTCCGGTCAGCTCCGGCCGGGCGAGGCCCTTGCCGGTCCTGGTGATGATCTGGATGACGCCCGCATGCGCGTTCGGCCCCCAGATGCCGGATTGCGGCCCGCGCACCACCTCGATCCGCTCGATATCGGCGACGAGCAGGTCGGCGTAGTTGGTGTCGCCGTCGCCGACCTGGTTGAGCGGCACGCCGTCGACCACCACCAGCGTGTGGTTCGCCTCCGCGCCGCGCACGCGGACCTGCGTCAGGGCGCCGCGCGGCCCCGAGGGGCTGACCGACACGCCCGGCACGGTGCGCAGCGCGTCCGCGACCGTCTGGTCGCCGCGCGCCACCATCTGCTCGCGGGTGATGACCGTGAGGGTGGAGCCGACGCGCGGCGCTTCTAGCGGCACCAGCGAGGGGGTGGTGACGACGATTTCCGGCAGGGCTTCCTGCGCGAGCGCGCCGAGGGGCAGGAGCGCTAGAAGGAAAGTTCCGGCGAAAAGCGCCGCCACTGAGCTTTGGGAACGAACAGGCATGATGCCTCCATATGAATACGGAGGCCGCGAGGGAATTTTATCCAGGCGCGCGGCTCCGCAACGGTTGCGTTGCTCGGTTACCGCTGCGGTTGGCCGCATCGATCGCGCCCCTCGCGCGTCGAATGGGTAGCCTGTGCAGGCAGGTCTCCTGGCTCGCGGGTCAAGGCCCTGGCCGCCGCCTTCCCGAAGCCGGCGGACCGGCCTCAGTGGCGTCGTGGCGGCGGGCTCGCCGCTGACAGTTGCGGGGGCAGCTCCGGACTTGGCGCCCCGCCGAGACGAGGCATCGCACCGAATTCCCTTTTGTCCGCCGGCCGGATCACGGCCTGCGGAACACCTGCACGGCGCGACATTGCGGCGAGATCGCGGCAAACGTCAATGACGCAAAAGCCACAGCCAGTCGCCCTTCGTGAAAGGAAGGGCCGCGCCGGATCAGGGAACGGGGTTCCACTGCGCCGGCACGAACTCGTAATGCCTGCCGTCCTTGGCGATGTAGCCGTTGGCCGGGAAGGGGAAGTGGTAGCCGACGACGAGCGTCCGGTCGGCTGCTACGCGATCGAGCATCTTCCGGCGCGTCGAAGCCGCGAGAGACCCGTCCATGTCGAAGACCGCGTGCCAATCCGGATTGCGCACGAACAGCGCCGGATGGTTGGTGAGATCGGACAGCGCCATCATCGTCTGGTTGCCCGAGGCGACGAGGAAGCTCGAATGGCCGGGCGTGTGGCCGGGCGTCGGCACCAGCGTGATGCCGGGCGCGACTTCCCGTTCGCCCTCGACCCGTTTCACGTCCTTCTCCAGCCCCTTGAACACCCGCATCGCATTGGCGAAGCCGGCCCTGGCGGCCTCGGGAGCGGCGTTCATCCTGGCTTCGTCCATCCAATGCGCCCATTCGCCGGCCGGCACCGTGATCTCGGCGTTCGGGAAGGCGAGTGCGCCGTCCTTGAGGCGTAGGCCGTTGATGTGG
>JBDHTH010000048.1:0-10870 GCA_039808545.1 Phreatobacteraceae bacterium
CGCCGTTCAGGAAGCGCATCTGGCGCGTTCGGACCGGCTCGTCGACGAGCTTCTGGAGGCCGATCTGGTGGTGATCGCGACCGGCATGATGAATTTCTCGATCCCCTCGACGCTGAAGAGCTGGATCGACCATGTGGCGCGGCCGGGCCGCACCTTCAGCTACGGCGCGGACGGCCCGAAGGGCCTCGCGACGGGCAAGAAGGTGATCATCGTCGCGGCGAGCGGCGGCATCTATTCGGGCGAGAACGGCGTCCTCGACTTCCAGGTGCCGTATCTCAGGCAGGTGCTCGGCTTCCTCGGCCTGACCGATATCGAGGTGGTCGAGGTCGAAGGGATCGGCCTCGGGCCCGAGGCGGCCGCCAAGGCGGTCCAGGCCGCGCTGGCGAAGATCGACAAGGGTTGTGCGGCGGCCGCCGCCGCATGAGGCATTCGCCGAGAGGCGACAGAGTTTGAAGACAACGAAAAGGAGGATTTCATGACCGTTCAGATGCGCGAACCGACGCTCCAGGAGATGCTCGCCGATCCGATCATCGTGACGCTCATGAAAGCCGACAAGGTCGACCGTTCGGCGCTCGAAGCCTCCCTCATGGCGCTCGCGCGCCGCAACGCGCCGCCGCTGGTGCCGGAGGCGTCGCATGGCGACGTGATGACGATGCTGCGCGGCCTCTGCCGCCCGGGCGGCAAGGCCTACTGCCCGGCGTGAGGGGCCTCAGATCGCGGCGCCGTCGCTTACCACATCGGAGCCGAGCTTGATGCGCACGGCGCGCACCACCGCATCGACCGCGACGGCGTCGCGGTTGCGCGGGCGGTGCGCGTCGATTTCGTGCACCGCCACGGTGCGGCCGGGCGAACCCGCCAGCACGATGATGCGGTCCGCGAGATAGACCGCCTCGTCGATATCGTGCGTCACGAACAGCACGGTCTTTCCCGATTTCTGCCAGACGCGGATCAACTCGTCCTGCAAGGTCTCGCGCGTGATCGCGTCGAGGGCCGAGAAGGGCTCGTCCATCAGCAGCACCTCGGGCTCGATGGCGAGCGCGCGGGCGAGCGAGACGCGCTGGCGCTGGCCGCCCGAGAGTTGATGCGGCCAGCGGTCGCCGAGCGCCTTCAGCCCGACGAAGTCGAGCGCCGCATCGGCGCGGGCGTTGCGCTCGGCGCGCGGCAGGCCGGCCGCCTCGAGGCCGAAGGCGACGTTGGAGCGCACCCGCCGCCAGGGCAGCAGGCGGGCATCCTGGAAGACCAGAGCGGTCGGCTGGCGGCCGGCGCGCGCGGCGTTGATCCGGACAGTGCCGCGGCTCGGCCTGGCGAGTCCCGCGACGACGCGCAGCAGCGTCGACTTGCCGACGCCCGAGGGGCCGACGATCGCCAGGAATTCGCCGCGCTTCACGGTCAGGTCGAAGTCGCGCAGCACCTCGTTGCGCTCGCCGCCGCGCTCGAAGACGAGGCCGAGGCCGGCAATGTCGATGACGCTGTCGGCCGCGCTCATGCTTTCCACCTGAGCATCCAGCCCTGCAGGGCGACGAAGGCGGAATCGAGCAGCCCGTAGAGCGCCGCCATGGTCAGCATGTAGACCGCGACGATGTCGGTCGCGAGAAGGCTGGAGGCCTGCATCATCCGCTGGCCGAGACCGGCGACGCCGAAGATCTCGGCCGCCACCACCGCCATCCAGGCCTGGCCGAGTGCCGTCCTCAAGCCCACCAGGATGCCGGGGCTCGCGGCCGGCAGCAGGATCTTGACGAGCCTTGCCGGGCCGGAGCGGAAGCCGAAGGCATCCGCCACCTCGATCAGGTCGCGGTCGACGCCGCGCACCGCGCCATGGGTTGCGAAATAGACGATCCAGAACACGCCGATCGCGATGATGAATACGGCGGCCGAAGGGCTGACGCCGAACCACAGGATCGCGAAGGGCACCCAGGCAAGGCCGGGGATCGGTCGCAGCAGCCGGACGATCCAGGCGGTGCCGTGCTCGACGTCGCGGTACATGCCGGTGACGATGCCGAGCGCGACCCCGAGGACCGCACCGACCGCGAGGCCCGTCACGTAATGGCTGAGGCTGCCGCCGACGGCCGTCGCCCAGGCGCCGGAGCGAAGCTCGCGCAGGAAAGCCGGCAGGATCGCGCTCGGCGTCGGGAACAGCGCCGGGTTGACGAGGCCGAGCCGCGGCAGGGCTTCCCAGAAGCCGAGAAACAGCGCGAGCCCGAAGGCCGCCAGTGCCAGGGCACGGGCTTTGCTCATATTGGCATGTCCGATGAGGCCAGACGCGCGCTCAGCTCCGCGCGATCGCCCGCTCGTAGAAGCGCGACTCGAACAGACCGTCGAAGGAGTATTCCTTGTCGAGGGCGCCGAGCTTGACCTGATAGGCCTGCATCTTCAGCGACGGCTCGATGATGGCGCGCGGGTCGACCTGCCATTTCGTGGCCGGCGAGGCGAGCGCCTTGCGGATCGTCGCGTCGTCGACGATGCCCTTGCCGAGCGCCGCGCCGATATGCGGCACGACCTTGTCGGGCGATTTGGCGATGAGGCTCGCCGCCTTGACGAGGCTGTCGACGAGGCCCTGCACCACCGCCTCGTTCTTCTTCAGGAAATCGCCCGAGACGGCGACGACCGTGCCGGGCTGGCCGGGAAACAGCTCCTCGCCGAGCGCCACGATCTTGATGGCGGGGTTGCGTCCCTGGACGATGCTGACGGCCGGCTCGCGGATGGTCGCGCCCTCGACGGCGCCGGCGAGCACCGCCTGCTGGGTCGCGTCGATGCCCATCGGCACAACCTCGACATCGGCCTTGTCGGCCTTGGCGACCTCCCAGAGCCAGTATTGCAGCGTGGTGTTCGGCACCGAGCCGAGCGGCTGGGTGGCGAGGCGGGCGGGCTTGCCGGTCTTGGCGCGATAGGCCTTGAAGGCGTCGGCCGGCTTGGTGCCGTCGGTGAAGAAGGCGGCGAGCTGCGGGGTTGCGACCACGACGTTCTCGGCGATCGCGGTGGCGGCGATGACGCGGATGTCGATACCACGCGAGCGGGCGACCGCCAGCGGCGCGATGCCGGCGACGTAGAGGTCGACCGTGCCGGAGGCGAGCGCCTGGATCATGTGCGGCCCCGACTCGAAGGCCGTGAAGGCGATCTGCAGGCCGGCCTGCTTGGCGAAGCCCTCGCGGTCGGCGACGAAGATCGGCGCCGTGCCGAGGATCGGGATGAAGCCGGCGCGCGCCGTGACCAGCGACTGGGCGCGGCTCGGGACGGCGAGGCCGGTCATCGCGCCGAGCGCGGCGAGCGAAGCGGAGACGGTGAAGGCGCGACGATCCATGGGGAGCCTGCTGAATGAAGGATTCTGGCTCTCAAGAAGAATATTCTTCCAAATTATGCAATATCAGCCGGAAAATAAGGAAAACTTCCTTATTTTTCACTCATATCCAGATTGATGCTTCTGCTTTGGCGAAGTCGCGCAGCGGTTTTTCCCTTCAGGCTCACAGGATCATGGCGACGTCGCCATGGCTCACCAGCCGCTCGGGCAGGTCGATGCGCATCAGATCCTCGCCGACGACGACCGGCCCGGCATAGCCGGCGCGGAGCTCGCGCAGCAGCGCGGCGCGGTCGGCGGCGGGCGGCACGAGATGGGTCAGCGCCAGCAGGCCGGCGCCGGCCTCGCGAGCGAGCGCGGCGATCTCGGCCGGCACCATGTGGTAGGCGCGCACGTTCTCGACCGTCGCTGCCGAGCGGATGCCAGTCGCCGGCTGCATCTCGCGGTCGACGAAGACCTCGCTGACGAGCAGATCGACGCCGCGCGCCGCCTTCGCGAGCACCGGGCAAGGACGGGTGTCGCCGGTGAAGAACAAGGCGGCATCGCCGGTTTCGGTGCGGAGGCCGAAGGCGGGCTCGACGGGGCGGTGATCGACCGCCACGGCTGTGATCCTCAGCGCTCCGAGCGTCAGAATTTCGCCCTCGGCGATCTCGTGGAACACGACCTCCAGCCCGGCCGTCGACGGACGTCGCTCATGCGCAATGCGCAGCGCACGCTCATCCGCGAAGGCGTCGAGCTGCGCCCGCATATTGGTAATCGCTTTGGGTGTCGCATGGACGATCCAGGGCCGCTCGCGGCCCTGGTGCCAGGCCGAGATCACCAGATGGTAGAAATCGACCAGATGGTCGGAGTGGTAGTGCGTCACGATCAGGCGGTCGATGGCGGCGCCGCTCGTGCCGGCCGCCTTGAGCTGCTGGGCAACGCCCGAGCCGCAATCGATCAGCACGCGTGCGCCCTCGGCCTCGATCAGATGCGCCGGCCCGTAGCGCAGCGGCGTCGCGACCGGGCAGCCGGTGCCGAGGAAACGGAAGGTGAGCATCGGGGTCTCTCCTGAGAAGGCTATGCAGTCGGTCGCGTCCAGATCCAGCTTCCGCCGGCCGCGGCCGCGAGAAGCGGCAGAAGGTTGTATGGCCAGGTCAGCGTCGCGAGGCCGATCGCGGCGCTGGCCGCGAAGGCGAGAAGCGCCATGCGCTTGCCCCTGAGGCTGATCGCGCCGCGCTCGCGCCAGGTGCGGATCGCGGGGCCGAAACGCGGGTGATCGAGCAGGCGCCGTTCCATCGCGGGATTGCCGCGCGCGAAGCAGAACGCCGCCAGAATCACGAAAGGCACGGTCGGCAGCAGCGGCAGGAAGGCGCCGAGGATGCCGAGACCGAGCGAGAGGAAGCCGAGCGCGAGATAAAGGGGGCGGCGCATGGGCCTTGAGAAGACCATCATCGCGCCGCCAAGGCCAGCCTCGCGGCGCGGCTTGGCATTGCGTGCGCCCGTCTGGCGGGCGACAACGGGCCTCCCGCATGGAGGCTTCCTTGACGCTCGACATCGACAGGCTGAGGCGCGAGACGCCCGGCGCCGCGCGGCGCGTCCATCTCAACAATGCCGGCGCGGCGCTGATGCCGGCGCCGGTCGTCGATGCCATGAAGACCTATCTCGATCTCGAGGCGGCGATCGGCGGCTACGAAGCGGCGGCTGGGGAGCAGCAGCGCCTCGACGGCGTCTATGACAGCGTCGCACGTCTGCTGAATGCCCGGCGCCACGAGGTCGCGCTGATGGAGAATGCGACGGTCGCCTGGCAGATGGCGTTCTATGCCCTGCGCTTCGATCCGGGCGACCGCATCCTGACGGCGCGGGCCGAATATGCGGCGAACTACGTCGCCTATCTGCAGGTCGCCGAGCGCACCGGCGCGGTGATCGAGGTAATCCCGGATGATGCGACGGGGGCGACCGATCCGGCGGCTCTCGAAGCGATGCTCGACGATCGCGCCAAGCTGATCGCGATCACCTGGATTCCGACCAATGGCGGGCTCGTCAACCCGGCGGCCGAGATCGGCAAAATCGCGCGCCGGCACGGCATTCCCTATCTGCTCGATGCCTGCCAGGCGGTCGGGCAGAGAACGGTCGATGTCGCGGCGCTCGGCTGCGACATGTTGTCGGCGCCGGGCCGGAAGTTCCTGCGCGGCCCGCGCGGCACCGGCTTCCTGTATGTGCGCGAGGCGCTGCTGGAGACGCTCGAGCCGCCGATGATCGATCATTTCGGCGCGCCCTGGGTGGCGGCGGACCGCTACCGGCTGCGCGAGGATGCGCGGCGCTTCGAGACCTGGGAGAACAACTACGCGGCGCGGCTCGGGCTCGGGATCGCCGCTGACTACGCGATGGCGGTCGGGCTGGATGCGATCGAGGCGCGAGCCTGCGCGCTGGCGGATAGGCTGCGGGCGGGGCTCGGGGCGATTCCCGGAGTCTCGGTGAAGGACCTCGGCGCGGATCCGTCCGCCATCGTCACCTTCACGGTGGAGGGCATCGAGGCGGGGGCCGTGAAGGCGGCGCTTGCCGGGGAGGACATCAACGTATCGGTCTCGGCGCCGTCGAGCACGTTGCTCGACGCGATGCACCGCGCGCTTCCGCCGCTCGTGCGCGCCTCGCCGCATTACTACAACACCGAGGCCGAGATCGACCTGACGATCGCGGTGGTGGGCCGGGCGGCGGGATCGTGACGATGCTTGGAAGCCGGCAGGGAACGACCGGGCCGCTCCACCATTTCAGCGACGATCCCGCGATCGGCTGCTTTCAGCCCCGATCGCCGCGGATACCGGCCTTGCGGCCGCCGGGCCTGGACTGGCTCAACGGGCCGCTCGTCTGGGCGATCGATGCCGCGCATCAGCCGCTCTACCTGTTTCCTCGAGACGCGCCGCGCATCCTCCTGTGGCGGCGTGCCGTGAGCAGCAGCGCGGATGTCGAGACATGGATGGGGAACACGCAGGCGCGCATGGTGGCGTTCGCCGAGCGAGCCTGGCGCGACCGCATCGCCGGCGCGGTGCTTTATCGCTACAGCCTGCCGCCGGGCAGCTTCGAAGATCTCGACGATGCGGGGATGTGGGTCTCGCGCGCCGCCGTCACGCCGCTCGCTTGCGAGCGCCTGCACGATCTGCCGGCGCGCCTGGAGGCCGAGCAGGTGGAGTTGCGGCTGCTCGACACGCTGCTGCCGCTCAAGGAGGCCTGGCGCTCCTCGCTGCATGTCAGCGGCATCCGGCTGCGCAACGCGGCCGGCTGGCGCCGATAAGGCACACGCCGCGCGCGTATCGCGAATGCGTGGCCGGGCGCTGCGGCAGAGGCCGAATATGCTAGGAAGCGTCGCGAACGGGGGAGGGCTCATGAAACTTCAGGACAAGCGCGCGATCGTCACGGGCGGGGCGCGCGGCATCGGCCGGGCGATCGCGGAGCGCTTCGTCGCGGAAGGCGCGAAGGTGCTGATCGCGGATGTGATCGACGGCGCCGCGACCGCGATGGAGCTCGGCCCCAAGGCCCGCTTCACGCATTGCGATGTCGGCGAGGCTTCCTCCGTCAAGGCGATGGTCGATACTGCGCTGACCGCCTTCGGCGGCATCGACGTGCTGGTCAACAATGCCGGGATCAATTCCGCCGCCGACTTCCTCGATATCACGGAGGCGGATTTCGACCGCGTTATCCGCGTCAACCTCAAGGGCGCGTTCCTGTGCACGCAGGCGGTGGCGCGGGTGATGGTGGCGGCGGTGGAGAAGGGCGGCGCGCCGGGCGCGATCGTCAATCTGTCGTCAGTCAACGCCGTCCTGGCGATCGAGAGCATCGCGCCCTATACGATCTCGAAAGGGGGCGTCAGGCAGCTCACCAATGTCGCGGCGCTGTCGCTGGCACGCTGGGGCATCCGCGTCAACGCGATCGGTCCCGGCTCGATCAATACCGACATGCTGAATTCGGTGGCGCGCGATCCGGAGGGCCGCCGCAGGCTGCTCTCGCGCACGCCGCTCGGCCGTTTCGGCGAGCCTTCGGAGATCGCCGCGATCGCTGCCTTCCTTGCATCCGAGGATGCAAGCTATATCACGGGCCAGACGCTCTACGCCGACGGCGGCAGGATGGGTCTCAACTACACGGTGCCGGTGCGCCAGGACTGAACGGGAGAAAAAAGATGAACGCCCAGACGAAACTCAACTACATCGCCGGCGAATGGATGGCCGGCGACAAGGTCACGCGCAACATCAACCCCTCGAACACCGACGACGTGATCGGCGAGTATGTGCAGGCCGACAGCAAGGCCGTCGAGACCGCGATCCAAGCCGCGAAGGCTGCGTTCCCGGCCTGGTCGCGCTCCACGCCGCAGCAGCGCCACGACGTCCTGAAGGCGGCCGGCGACATGATCATCGCCCGCAAGGACGAGCTCGGCCGCCTCCTGTCGCGCGAGGAAGGCAAGACGCTCGCCGAGGGCATCGGCGAGACGGTGCGCGCCGGCCAGATCTTCCTGTTCTTCGCCGCCGAGACGCTGCGCATCGCGGGCGAGAAGGTGCAGAGCGTGCGTCCGGGCGTCGATATCGAGATCACCCGCGAGGGCGTCGGCGTCGTCGGCATCATCACGCCCTGGAACTTCCCGATCGCCATTCCGGCCTGGAAGATCGCGCCGGCGCTCGCCTATGGCAACACGGTGGTGTTCAAGCCGGCCGACCTCGTGCCGGGCTGCGCGCATGCGATCGCCGAGATCCTGGTGAAGGCCGGTATTCCGTCGGGCGTCTTCAACCTCGTCATGGGCCGCGGCTCGGTGGTCGGCGAGGCGATGCTGAAGCACAAGGACGTCGCCGCGATCTCGTTCACGGGCTCGGTCGGGACCGGCAAGCGGGTCGCGGCGGCCTGCGCCGAGGGCTTCAAGAAGGTGCAGCTCGAGATGGGCGGCAAGAACCCGCTCGTCGTGCTCGACGATGCCGACCTCAACGTCGCGGCCGATGTCGCGGTGAACGGCGCCTATTTCTCGACGGGCCAGCGCTGCACCGCCTCCTCGCGGCTGATCGTGACCGAGGGTATCCACGACAAGTTCGTCGACGCTGTCACCGCGAAGATGAAGGCGCTGGTGGTCGACGACGCGCTGAAGGCCGGCACGCAGATCGGCCCGGTGGTCGACGAGAGCCAGCTCGGCCAGGACGAGAAATACATCGCGATCGGCAAGGACGAAGGCGCGACGCTGCATTGGGGCGGCGAGCGGCTGAACCGCGACACGCCCGGCTTCTTCCTGCAGCCGGCGCTGTTCACGGGCGTCGACACGTCCATGAAGATCGCCCGCGAGGAGATCTTCGGCCCCGTCGCGGCGGTGCTGAAGGTGAAGGACTACGAGGAGGCGCTTCACGTCGCCAACGATACCGAGTTCGGCCTCGCGTCGGGCATCTGCACGACCAGCCTGAAATACGCCTCGCACTACAAGCGCAACGCCGAGGCCGGCATGGTGATGGTCAACCTGCCGACCGCGGGCGTCGACTACCACGTGCCGTTCGGCGGCCGGAAGGGCTCGAGCTACGGTCCCCGCGAGCAGGGCCGCTACGCGGTGGAGTTCTACACGACGGTAAAGACGGCCTATACCTTCCCGGGGTAGGCCTGGAGACGATGGCGAGCGACGTGAACACGGTGCTCCTGACCGGGCTTCCTCGCTCGGGCACGACGCTCGCCTGCGCCCTTCTCAACGATCTGCCGAACACGGTCGCCCTTGCGGAGCCGATGAGGATCGATGCGGCGGCAGGCCGCGAGGCGGCCGTGCGGCAGATCGATGAATTCGTCGTGCAGATGCGTCGGCAAGCCCTCCAGTCGGGATCGGCCCTTTCCATGCATATCGACGGCATGGTGCCGGACAACTGGGTCGCAGATCCGCGGCCGGGGGCGGAGCTCAGGGCGGCGATTGGCCTCGTGCATGGCGACATCGCCATTGCCAAGGCGCTAACACCTGAATTCCGGCTCGTCGTGAAGCACCCGGGCGAGTTTACGGCGCTTGCCGACATGCTTTCGACCAGCCATCAGCTCTATGCCATCGTGCGCAATCCGTTGGCGGTGCTGGCGTCCTGGCAAACGGTCGCAATGCCCGTGCAGAAGGGGCGCCTGCCGGCCGCCGAGGCGCTCAATCAGCGTCTGGCGGCCCTGCTCGACGCGGAGACCGATGTACTGAAGCGCCAGGTCGCGTTGATCGGCTGGATTCTCGAGACCTATGCAGTCCATCTGCCGGATCGCGTGCTACGCTACGAGGACATGGTCGCAGACCCGATGCCCGCGCTGGCGCTGCTCACCCCCTTCGGTGGCGGCATAGATCGGTGCCTTTCGGCAGTTCTACCTGCGTCGCGCTATCCGGGCGTGGACCTGCATCGCCTTCTGAACGGGCTTGCGCAGATCCGGTCCGTCATCGAAGTGTTCTATCCGGAGTTCTTGGCTGGCGCGCGGGAGCTGATCTAGCCCTTGCCCGCCGAGCTTTTTTCGCTCCAGGGAGCGGCGATGTCCGGTCGTGTGTTCGTCTTCGAAGCTTACGTGCCGAACGGCGGAACGCTAATGGCCTATCACCTCGGGCGTATGCTGAATATCGAATTCGGCTATGATTGCCACGTGGTGGGGAAGACCTCTCCTGATCATGAGATTTTCCAGTACGACCCGGTATTTCCGCTGATCGATATCGACACGTTCTGGTCGACGGTCTGTTCGCGCGACATCCTGATCGCCAACCCCTCCTTCTCCAGCTTTCTCTTTGGCCTGAAGTGCCCCGCGCTTAAAATTATGTATGCGCAAGGCTTCACGACCTTCGGCCTGCTCGACTGCGCTTTCGATCACTATGTCTCGGTCAGCAAGGTGGTGCATGACAGACGGACACATGATCTCCTGCTGTCGGTGTACGGAATAGACACCCGGATCATCCCGGCTTTCATCGGTTCCGATTCCCTTCCTTCGGCTCCCGACTGGGAGGAAAGGCCAGCGCGTAAAGTCTTGGTCTCAGCCAAGGGAACGCATCGGGATTTCCTGCTTCAACGTCTCCGCGAGGGGCTAGCGGCGCGGGGAATCGATGCGCAACTCGAGCTGCCGGGCGGACCGAAGCAAAATCATGCCGACTTCGTCGCGTCGCTCGGCCGGTTTCGATATTTCTTGACGCTGTCGGAGGCGGAGGGCTTCGGTCTCGTGCCGCTCGAAGCGATGGCCATGGGCACCGCGGTCGTTGGATTCGACGGCTTTGGCGGGCGGGATTACATGGTTCCGGGCGTCAACTGCGCTGTCTCTCGCTATCCAAGAATCGAGAAGGTCGTCGACAGCCTCGCGGCCCTGCTGGAGAATCCGGACCGCGCCCGGCATATCGCCGCTGCCGGCCGCCGCACGGCGCGGGACCCTGTCTATTCCTACGAAGCGTTCCGTGCTGCCTGGCATGCCGAGTTCAGCCGGTTGCTCAGTTGTCGCGCGGCCGGCTGACGACGTTTAGGCGTGCCCCGCCTCGCCCGAGAGCCGGTCGGGGTCGATGCCGATCTTGGCAAGGGCGCGTTCCCATTTGCTCGGCTGGTCCTGGCCGAACAGCAGCTCCTGATCGGCCGGGCAGTTGAGCCAGCCATT
>JBDHTH010000049.1:0-10841 GCA_039808545.1 Phreatobacteraceae bacterium
GGCGGCGGATGGGTCGGAATTGTTCATCGTGGAGGGCGATTCGGCCGGCGGCTCGGCCAAGCAGGCGCGCAACCGCTCCAACCAGGCGATCCTGCCGCTGCGCGGCAAGATCCTCAACGTGGCGAGCGCGACGCGCGAGAAGCTCACCGCCAACCAGCAGCTCGCCGACCTCATCCAGGCGCTCGGCTGCGGCATGGGGAGCCACTATCGCGAGGCGGATCTGCGCTACGACAAGATCATCATCATGACGGACGCCGATGTCGACGGCGCCCATATTGCGTCGCTGCTGATCACCTTCTTCTACCGGCAGATGCCGAAGCTGATCGACGAGGGGCATCTCTACCTGGCGGTGCCGCCGCTCTACCGCCTCACCCATGGCGGCAAGACCGAATATGCGCGCGACGACGCCCATCGCGAGGAACTGCTCAGGACCGTGTTCAAGGGCAAGAAGGTCGAGATCGGCCGGTTCAAGGGCCTCGGCGAGATGATGCCGCATCAGCTCAAGGAAACGACGATGGACCCGGCCAAGCGCACCCTGCTGCGCGTCGCGCTGGCCGATGCGGCGCGGGCCGAGACCTCCGAGACGGTCGAGCGGCTGATGGGCACGAAGCCCGAGGCGCGCTTCACCTTCATCCAGGAGCGCGCCGCCTTCGCGGAAGAGCTGGATATTTGAGGCCACGAGACCCGCACGCGGGTCGACCAAGCCATTGCGGCGGTTGACCATTCGGCGGGGTTGACGTTGTCTTTGCGCCGCAAGTCATGGATGGCCCGGATGAACCGGGCCATGACGATAATGGCGGTAGGCCGCCAATCTCGGGAGTTTGCCGATGGCCGATCGCGCGACGCTGTTTCACGGCCTCTCGGCTTTCCCGATCACGCCCATGGACGCGGCGGGCCGCGTCGACGTGCCGGCGCTGGAGCGCGTCCTGGCGCGGCTCGCGGAGGCGAAGGTCGATTCCGTCGGGCTGCTCGGCTCGACCGGCTCTTACATGTACCTCTCGGCAGCCGAGCGGCGACGCGCCATCGAGGCCGCCGTCTCGGTGCTCGGCAAGGTGCCGGTGATCGCCAGCGTCGGCGCGCTGCGGACCGACGAGGCGGTGGGGCTCGCCCGCGACGCAGAGGCGGCGGGCGCGGCGGGCCTGCTGCTCGCGCCCGTCTCCTACACGCCGCTCGGCGAGGAGGAGGTGTTCCAGCATTTCGCGGCGGTGGCTGGCGCGACCGGCCTGCCGCTGGCGATCTACAACAATCCCGGCACCACGCATTTCACCTTCACGGACGGGCTGATCGCGCGGCTCGCCGGCATCGCCAATATCGCGGCGGTGAAAAATACGGGAGCGCCGGCGGCCGAGATCGCGCCGCGCCACGCCGCCCTCGCGGGCCAGGTGCCGGCCGATTTCGCGATCGGCTATTCGGGCGACTGGTTCGCGGCCGATTGCCTGCGGGCCGGCGGCAAGGCCTGGTACAGCGTGATCGGCGGGCTCCTTCCCGTCCCGGCGCTGAAGCTGACGCGGGCGGCGCTGGCGGGCGATGCCGCGGAGGCGGCGCGGATCGACGCGCTGTTCGCCCCGCTCTGGACGCTGTTCAAGGCGCATTCGAGCTACCGCGTGGTGCATGCCGCCGCCAAGGCGATGGGCCTCACGCGGCACGACCCGCCGCGCCCGATCCTGCCGCTCGGCGCCGATCGGACGGCCGAGATCATGGGCGCGATCGCGCGCCTCGCGGATGCCTAAGCGCCGCCGCAGCCTATCGTCACAGGGAGACTCGAGAATGAGCCAGAAAGTCGCATTGATCACGGCCGGCGGGTCCGGCATGGGCGCGGCGTCGGCCCGCAAGCTCGCGGCGGATGGCTATCAGGTCGCGATCCTCTCCTCGTCGGGCAAGGGCGAGGCCCTGGCCGGCGAGCTCGGCGGTATCGGCATCACCGGCTCGAACCAGTCGAACGACGACATCAAGCGCCTGGTCGATGCCGCGATGGCGAAATGGGGGCGAATCGACGCGCTCGTCAACAGCGCCGGCCACGGCCCCCGCGCGCCGCTGATCGAGATCACCGACGAGCAATGGCACAAGGGCCTCGACGTGTATTTCATGAACGTCGTCCGCCCGACCCGGCTCGTCGCGCCGATCATGGCGGCGCAGAAGGCGGGATCGATCGTCAACATCTCGACCGCCTGGGTCGCCGAGCCGAGCGCGATGTTCCCGACCTCGGCGGTCGCCCGGGCCGGGCTCGCGACCTTCACCAAGCTGTTCGCGGACCAATACGCGCCGAGCAATGTGCGGATGAACAACGTGCTGCCGGGTTGGATCGACAGCTTGCCGGGGACAGAGGAGCGGCGCGAAAGCGTGCCGATGCGACGCTACGGCACCAGCGAGGAGATCGCCGCCACCGTCGCGTTCCTTGTCTCGGACGGGGCCGGCTATATCACCGGACAGAATATCCGCGTCGACGGCGGCCTGATGCGGTCGGTGTAGCGGCGCGGCGCTACTCCGCCAGCCAGTCCATCAGCGCGGTCGTCACCGCCTCGGGCCGCTCCAGCGTCGAGAGATGGCCGCAATGCGGGATCTCGACGAGGCGCGCGCCCGGCACGCCGTCGGCGATCTCGCGGGCGACTTTCGGCGGCGTCAGCCGGTCGGCGTCGCCGACGATGACAGTCGTCGGACAGGGGATGGCCGCGAGGTCGGCGCGCGAATCCGGGCGTCCCAGCAGCGCGGTCTGCTCGCGGATGAAGGTCTCGGCGCCGGTCTCCTTGGCCATGCCCATGACGGTCTCGCGCAGCGCCAGGTCGCCGCGGCGGTCCTCATGCACCAGGAGGCTCCAGAGCATCTCGCAGACCTCGTCGAAGCCGCCCTCGCGGCTCGCCAGCGCCATCTGCGCCCGCCGGCGCTCGGCGTGCTCGGGCGTATCGGCGCGCGCCGAAGAGTCGAGCAGAGCCAGCCGCGCGATGCGCTCGGGCTGCTGGCGCAGCATCTCGAAGCAGACATAGCCGCCCATGGAGAGGCCCGCGAGCGCGAAGCGCGGCGGCGCTTCTTCCAGGATCGCGGCGGCGATCGCCGCGATCCGGTCGTGGCGCGTATGGTCGCCGACCATCACCAGGCGGCCGGCCGCGAGGGCGGGAAGCTGCGGGCCGAACAGCGCCGGCGTGCAGTTCAGGCCCGGAATCAGCACCACCGGCAGCTTCGGCCGGTGCGGCACCACCTCGCCCGGCCGCTCGGTGGCGGGCACCGCCAATTCGTCGTCACCTGGCTGCTGCTGCACGAAACGACCTCGCGTCACTTTTGAAATTCATGGCCCTGTAAGGTTTCTGTTCCGACGCGAATTGACAAGAGGGCTCGCAGGGCTTAACTCCCCGGCAGACGGCGGGGGGCTTTTCCACGCCGTGGGCGTCGCGTCGCGATGCCTGAACCGTCCGCCGCGGCCCTGCCCCCGTCCGCCAGGCGGTCCATAATCCAAGTGATGTCAGACGCCATAACCTTCAACGACCTCGGCCTGTCCGAGAAAGTCAAATCCGCCGTCGCGGCCGCCGGCTACACCACGCCGACCCCGATCCAGGCGCAGGCCATCCCGCATGTGCTCGCCCGGCGCGACGTGCTCGGCATCGCGCAGACAGGCACCGGCAAGACCGCCGCCTTCGTGCTGCCGATGATCACCAAGCTGGAAAGCGGCCGCGCCAGGGCGCGGATGCCGCGCACGCTGATCCTGGAGCCGACGCGCGAGCTCGCGGCGCAGGTGGAAGAGAACTTCATCAAATACGGTGCCCACAGCAACCTGACGGTGGCGCTGCTGATCGGCGGCATGTCGTTCTCCGACCAGGACGCCAAGCTGACGCGCGGCGTCGACGTGCTGATCGCCACGCCCGGCCGCCTGCTCGACCATTTCGAGCGCGGCAAGCTGCTCTTGACCGGCGTCGACCTGCTCGTCATCGACGAGGCGGACCGGATGCTCGACATGGGCTTCATCCCGGACATCGAGCGGATCTGCAAGCTGATCCCCTTCACCCGGCAGACGCTGTTCTTCACCGCGACCATGCCGGGCGAGATCCAGCGGATCGCCGACACGTTCCTGCACGCGCCGGCGCGGGTCGAGGTCTCCCGGCCCGCCACCACCGCAGCGACGATCACGCAGTCGCTGGTCTCGGCCGGCCGCGAGGATTTCGAGAAGCGCGAGGTGCTGCGCGGGCTCATCCGCCACGCCGAGAACCTCAAGAACGCGATCGTTTTCTGCAACCGCAAGCGCGAGGTCGCGACGCTGCACCGTTCGCTCGTCCGTCATGGCTTCAACGCGGTGGCGCTGCATGGCGACATGGACCAGCCGGCCCGCATGGCGGCGCTCGACCAGTTCCGGCGCGGCGACGCGACCGTGCTCGTCGCCTCAGACGTGGCGGCGCGCGGCCTCGACATCCCCGATGTCAGCCATGTCTTCAATTACGACATTCCCCATCACGCGGACGACTATGTGCACCGGGTCGGCCGCACGGGCCGCGCCGGCCGCGAGGGCACGGCCGTGACCATCGTCACGCCCTCCGACACGAAGTCGCTCGCCGCGATCGAGAAGCTGACCGGGCAGACGCTCGCCTGGGCCAGCGCGCCGCCGGCCGAGGAAAGCAGCGAGGGCGGGGAACGCCGTCGCGGCCGCAGCGGCCGCCGCGAAAGGACGCCGCGCGCAGCCGAGGACGGATCCGAGGCCGCACCGCGCGAGCGCCGCAGCACACGGGCGCGCAAGCCGCGCGAGACCGTGGAACCGACGGTGGAGGCCGAGGGCATCGAGGCGCAACCCGCCGTGCAGGACGAGCAGCCCCGGCCGCGCCGCGAGCGCCCCGAAAGGCCGCGCAGGCCGCGCCGCGAGGTCGAAGAGGTGTCGGCCGAGAACGACGACATCGCGAATTTCCGGCCGGCTTTTCTCCTGCGGCCCGTGCGGATGCCGACGGCCTGACGACAGGCCTCCCCGACTGGATAAGGCGGCCATCCGGCCGCCAGCACCAGCCTTGCGCGCGGCGCTCCGCCGAGGGTCCTGCCCATATGGCACCCGAGCTTCCCAAGCGTCAAATTTTGCGCGCTTTTTACCGAAGTCCCGCGGCCCGTTAACGCGGGAGCAAGGATGGCCGGCCGATTGTTGATCGATGTCCGCCCTCGCCGAGGGCTTGGAGGCTTCGATGACGGCCAGCGCCACGGACACTCTCCCCCGGGATGACGACGCCTTCCGTCGCTCGCTGGAACATGCCCAGATCGCGCTCTCGCAGATGCGCGCGCTCGGCCATCGCGCCACGCCGCCGCATTACGAGGTCTGGTACACCTACGCGACCGGGCATCTCGACATGCTCAACCAGACCGTCAACGCGATGATCGAGAAGGGCGTGCCGGTCACGGAGGCCGACCTCCTCACGCTCTACGAGACGTTCCTGTCGCCGGCGCGCTGGAGCGACCGCATCGACCGGCTCGGCCGGAGCTTCAAGGGCGAGCTCGGCGAAACCCGCGCCATCCTCAGCGAGGCGGCCGAGAACGCCAGCAGCTACGCCCGCTCGCTCGACGGCATCGACGAGCAGCTCGCGCAGCCGATCCAGTCCGGCCAGCTTTCCAGCCTCGTCAAGACGCTGTTGCGCGAGACGGACGTCATGCGCGCCGCCAACCAGAGCCTTCAGCAGCGCGTCGCCAAGGCGCAGTCGGAGGTCGACGGCCTCATCCAGCAGCTCGAGACCATCCAGGCCGAGACGCTGACCGATCCGCTGACCTCGCTCGGCAACCGCAAGCGGCTCGACAGCGCCCTCGCGCAGGCGATCGAGCTGGCGGGCCTGTCGAGCGCGCCGCTGGTGCTGCTGATGATGGATATCGACCATTTCAAGGGCTTCAACGACACCTACGGCCACCGCACCGGCGACCAGGTGCTGCGGCTCGTCGCGCAGACGATCCGCCATCACGCCCGCGAGAACGACACCGCCTGCCGCTTCGGCGGCGAGGAGTTCGTCCAGGTGATGCCCGACACCACCATGACGCAGGCGGTCGGCATCGCGGAGCGGATCCGCCGCATGATGATGGCGAAGGAGCTGATGAAGCGGTCGACGGGCGAGAAGCTCGGCCGGATCACGCTGTCGATCGGCCTCGCGCAGTGGCGGCCGGGCGAGAGCGCCGACGAGTTCATCGAGCGGGCCGACGAGTGCCTCTATGCGGCCAAGCGGGCCGGCCGCAACCGGGTCATCGCCGAAACCGACATGGTGCCGAAGCCGGCGGTCGCCTGACGGCCGACCGCGTCTGGCCTGATCTTAAGCGACGGGCCGGGTATCGCTCGAAGCGGGCGTGATCGCCACCGATTCGCCGCAGCCGCAGGCCGAGGTCTGGTTCGGGTTCTCGAAGGTGAACTGCGCGCCGAACTTGTCGGCCTTGTAGTCCATCACGGTGCCGAGCAGGAACAGGATGGCGGCCGGATCGATGATCACCGCCGAATTGCCGGCGGCAATCACCTCGTCGCCGGGCTTGAGCGCCTCGGCATAGTCGATCGTGTAGGACATGCCGGCGCAGCCGCCCTTCTTGACGCCGACGCGCAATCCGGCGACGGGCCGGCCGGCCTTGGCCACCAGATCCTCGACACGCGCGACCGCCTCCGGCGTCACGGTCATGGCGGGGATTTTGACGCGGGCATTCACGACGGCATTCCCTCTGCGGCTTGCCTCGACATGGCGTTCATATGGGGCTTGCGCGCCCTACCCGCCAGTCGATCAGCTAAACGTTACCACATGTTGAGCGCGACCCGCGCTTCCTCGGACATCCGGCTCTGATCCCAGGGCGGGTCGAAGGTGATCGCCGCCTCGGCGCCCGACACGCCCTTCACGGCGCAGACCGCGTATTCGACCATGCCGGGCAGCTCCGCCGCCGAGGGGCAGTTCGGCGAGGTCAGCGTCATGTCGACCTTGACGCGGCGGTCATCCGCGATGTCGATCCGGTAGATCAGGCCGAGCTCGTAGATGTCGACCGGGATCTCGGGGTCGTAGACCGTCTTGATGGCCGCGATCACGTCCTCGGTGATGCGGTCCAGCTCCTCGGGGCTGATCGCCGAGGCCGTATCGGCCGCTTCCTGAGTCTCAACAGGCGCTTCGGCCGTCTTCTTGATGTCGTCCATGATCGTCTCCAAACCGCGCGTCACCCGAACAGCGACTGCGCCTTGCGCAGCGCGTCGGCGAGGCGGTCCACCTCATCCATGGTGTTATATATGGCGAAAGACGCGCGGCAGGTCGAGGTCACGCCGAAACGGGCAAGCAGGGGCTGCGCGCAATGCGTGCCGGCCCTGACCGCCACGCCCTCGCGATCGATGATCGTCGCGACGTCATGCGCATGCATCCCCTCGATCGCGAAGGAGACGATGGCGCCCTTATCCTTGGCGTTGCCGAAGATGCGCAGCGCGTTGATCTCCGACAGGCGGCGATGGGCGTAGTCGCGCAGCGCGTTCTCATGCTCCACGAGCTCCTGCCGGTCGAAGCTCTCGACATAGTCGATGGCGGCACCGAGCCCGATCGCCTCGACGATCGGCGGCGTGCCGGCCTCGAAACGATGGGGCGGGTCGGCATAGGTGACGTTGTCGAGCGTCACGTCGCGGATCATCTCGCCGCCGCCCTCGAAGGGCGGCAGCTTCTCGAGCCATTCGCGCTTGCCGTAGAGGGCGCCGATGCCGGTCGGCCCGTAAAGCTTGTGGCCGGTGAAGAGGTAGAAATCGACGTCGAGATCGCGCACGTCGACCGGCAGATGCACCGCGCCTTGGCTGCCGTCGATCATCACCGGGATGCCGCGCGCATGGGCGATGCGGATCACCTCGCGGATCGGCGTGATGGTGCCGAGCACGTTCGACATATGGGTCAGCGCGACGATCTTCGTGCGCTCGTTCAGCAGCTTCTCGAAGGCGTCGAGGTCGAAATTGCCGGCATCGTCGACCGGCACGTAGCGCAGCACGGCGCCGCTGCGCTCGCGGTGGAAATGCCAGGGCACGATGTTGGAGTGGTGCTCCATGATCGACAGGACGATCTCGTCGCCCTCGCGGATCGCCATGCGCCCGAAGCTCGCCGCCACGAGGTTGATGGCGCCGGTCGCGGAGCGTGTGAAGACGATCTCGTCGGTCGAGCCGGCATTGAGGAAGCGGCGGACCTTCTCGCGCGCCTCCTCATAGGCCTCGGTCGCGGCGTTGGCGAGGTAGTGCAGGCCGCGATGGACGTTGGAATACTCGCGGGTCATCGCGCGCGTCATGCGGTCGATGACCTGTTGCGGCTTCTGCGCCGAGGCGCCGTTGTCGAGATAGGAGAGCGGCTTGCCGTAGGGCTCGAGGCCGAGCGCCGGAAAATCGGCGCGGATCGCGGCGAGATCGAACTTCCGCAGGTCAACCATCAGTTTCCAATTCCCAGGATGCCGGACAAGGCGCCGGACAGGAGGCGATCGAGCCCGTCGAAGCCCGCCAGGACGAGGCCGGCCGCGAGCAGCGCCAGCAGGCCCGAAAGAAGCATCGCGACGAAGGCGCGGCCCGCCGTGATGGCGAGCGCCTGCGAGGACGCGACGATCGCATAGGCGAGGAAGATCACGCCCATGACGATGTCCATGCCCTGGAAGACCGCCAGCCGCGGCCGGCCGAGGGGGCCATAGACCGCGTAGAGCGCGGCCGAGACCAGGAGCGATACCAGCGTCAGGGCGATATACACCAGCTCGGGCGCGACATAGCCGGTCCGGATGTCGGCCCAGGCGCGGCGAGTGCGCATCAGCACCAGGACGAGGCCGTAAAGCAGCGTGGCGACGTAGAAGATGACGATCTGCAGCACCAACGCGGTCAACAGCGCCAGCGGATAGAGCACGAGCGGATGACCGCTGCCGGGAAAGGCCGGCAGCAGCTCCTTGAGCCCCGGCAGCAGGTCGTATTCGCTCGGCACATGCAGGGCGCGTACGCCCGTGTCGAGCAGGGTCACGGCCGCGCTGATCAGGATGATGACGAGGCGCCAGCCCTCGTTGATCGGCGCCGCCTGCATCTCGCGCACGGTGAGGCGGATATCGCGCGGCGCGAGGCCGAAATGGCGCAGCAGCGCGGCCGGCGAATAGCCGGCCCCGACGGGTTCCGCGCCATGCCCGAGGCTCATGGCGGCCTCGTCAGCCCTTGCGGGCGGCGAGCCAGGCCGCGGCGCGCGCCTCGAAGGCGGCGCGGATCGCCGCGTCCTCGATCGTGTCGAAGACCTCGCCCACGAAGGAGGCGATCAGCAGCGTCTCGGCCTCGGCGCGGGGGATGCCGCGCGACATCAGGTAGAACAGGCTGTTCTGCTCGAGCGCGCTGACGGTCGCGCCATGCGCGCAGGCGACGTCGTCCGCGAAGATCTCCAGCTCCGGCTTGTTGTTCATCTCCGGGCCGTCGACGAGCATGACGGCGCGGCTCATCATCCGGCCGTCGGTCTTCTGCGCCTCGGGCTTCACCATGATGCGGCCCTGGAAGACGCCCTTGGACTCGTCGTCCAGCACCGTCTTGAAGACCTCGCGGCTCTCGCTGCCGGGCGCCACGTGATCGACCACCAGCGTGTTGTCGGAGTGCTGCCTGGTCCGCAGCATCGCGGCGTTGCGGATCGCGAGCTTGCTGTCCTCGCCGTTCAGCGTCACGAAGAACTGCTGGCGGGCGATGCCGGCGCCGACCGTGACGGCCGTCGTCTGGATGTCGACATTGGCGCCGATCACGGCCGAGAGGGTCGCGAGATGGAGCGCCTGGTCGCCCTCGACCTGCACCTTGAAATGCTTCAGCTCAGCCTTGTCGCCGACCGTCAATTCCACCGCGTGGTTCGCCTGGTAGGCGATGCCGTCGACGCCGGCATGCTGCTCGACGATCGTCGCCTTGGCGCCGTTGCCGATGACGACGAGCGAGCGCGAGACGATCGTCACGGCCTCGGTCGAGATGGCGAGGATCGTCACCGGCTGCGCGAGCTCGGCCCCGTCCGCCACCTCGATCACCACGCCGTCGCGCATGAAGGCGGCGTTGAGCGCGAGCTGCGGGTCGACCTTGTCGTCCGCGATGCCGGAGAGGCGCGAGAGGATCGCATCCCCCTCCGCCGCGAGCGCGTCGGCGAGGCTGCGGACCCGAAGGCCCGCGACCTTATCGAGCCGCGACAGGCTCTCGGCGAAGAAGCCGTTGACCAGCACGGCACGCGGGCCGCCGAAATCCGGCAGGCCTGCGATGATCGCGGCGGCGGCATCGAGCGCCGCCTTGGCGGGCGCGGCGGCGAGCGGCTTGGCCTCGCGGATCAGCGCCCGCAGGTCGGTGTACTTGTAGGCCTCGACGCGGCGATGCGGCAGGCCGCCCGCCTTGAACACGTCAAAGGCGCGGGCGCGCAGCTCCGCCACCTTGCCGGCGCCCGGCAGGGCGTTGCGGGCCGCACCCCAGGCCTCGGTCAGCGCCGTCTCGGCGGGGGTGCGGACGATCTTCAATTCGGCCGCCATGATCAGGCCGCCTCGACGAAGTCGCGATAGCCGTTGGCCTCGAGCTCGAGCGCCAGCTCCGGCCCGCCGGTGCGCACGATCCGGCCCTTGGAGAGCACATGCACCACGTCCGGCACGATGTGGTTCAGGAGCCGCTGGTAGTGGGTGATGACGATGAAGCCGCGATCGGCGGCGCGCAGCTTGTTGACGCCCTCGGCAACGATCTTCAGCGCGTCGATGTCGAGGCCGGAATCGGTCTCGTCGAGGATGCAGTAGCGCGGCGAGAGCAGCGACATCTGCAGGATCTCGTTGCGCTTCTTCTCGCCCCCCGAGAAGCCGACATTCACGGCGCGGCGCAGCATCTCGCTGTCGATGCCGAGATGCTCGGCATGGGAGCGCACCAGCTTCATGAATTCGGGTGTCGTCAG
>JBDHTH010000050.1:0-10832 GCA_039808545.1 Phreatobacteraceae bacterium
CGGGATCAAGGCGAAGGCTCTCGTCGACAAGACGAAGAACTGAGTCTTCTCGCGGACGGCATCGCGAGCGATGCCTTCGGATCAGGGCGGCGCGTCGGCGCCGCCCTTTTTCATGCCTCCGGGTCCGGCGCCTTCAGGCGGACGACCGTTACGGAGCATTCCGCCTCCGCCACCACCTTGGCCGAGACGGAGCCGAGATGGCGGCGCAGCGCCGATGCGCCGCGCGCGCCGATCACGATATGGTCGATCCGGTTGTGCTCGGCGTAGCGCAGGATCGCGTCGGCGGCGCTGATCGCCTCGGCGACGTGATAGCTGATCCGCTCCTCCGGCAGGGCGAGCGGATGCGCCCAGCTCTTCAGCGCCACGAGGCGCTTGATGTAGATCGGGTGGCCGCTCGCATCGACCGCTTTGTCCTCCGCGAGGAGCTCGGTCTTTCGCACCGTCAGGCAGGCGAGGCGGGAATCGGGCCGCGCCGCCAGAAGCCGCGCGGTCTCGCCGCGCACGGCGGCGGCGAGCGGATCGGTCGCTTCCGCGAGATCCACGGCCGCGAGGATCAGCGCCGGCCCGGCGCCGCGGCGGGCGAGCGTCGCGGCGCCGGTCAGGACCTTCTCGTCGCGCTTCTGAAACGCCGCGAGCAGCCCGCTCCACCAGGATCGCTGCGGCTTCGGCTCCGCGATCGCGACCTGCTCGGGATGGCGCAGGTCGAAGGCGATGCGTTCCGCGTCCACATAGCGGCGTCCGCGATCGACCTCCAGGCATTTCAAGATCACGGCCTCGAGCCAGGCCGGCACTTTCGGATTGACGGCGCTGGGCGGCTTCGGCGCGTGATAGAGGCGGCGCTTCATGCCGGCAGTCGTCGAGGGCCAGCCGAACGGCGTCTCGCCGGTCGCGAGCTGGTAGAGGATGCAGCCGAGCGCGAAGAGATCGCTCGCAGGGTCGCTTCGGTCGCCGAGCACCTGCTCGGGCGCGATATAGGCGGCGGTGCCCATCGGCATGCCGCTCTCCTCGCCGAGGAGGTCCGGCAGTCCGGCATGGCGCGCGAGGCCGAAATCGAGCAGCACGGCGCCGCGCTTCGTGAGGATGACATTCTCGGGCTTCAGGTCGAGATGGGCGACCTGCTGCGCATGCAGGCTCGCCAGCGCGACCGCGATCGCGGCGCCGATCTCCGCCACCGTCTCGGCGGGAAGCGGCGCCTCGGCGGCGCGCTTCGCGAGGCTCTCGCCCTCGACGAACTCCATGGCGAGGTAGGGAACGGCCGCGAGATCGCCGGAGCGCACATAGCGCGGCACATGCGGGCCGGCGAGGCGCTTCAGGATCAGCTCCTCGACCTCGTAGCCGATGACGACCGACACGTCCTGGCCCGGATCGAGGAACGGGATCTTCAGCACGACGGGAAACGCGACCTCCGGATGGCTCGCCCGCCAGAGCGAGGCCATGCCGCCAGAGGGCAGGCGCTTTTCCAGCGTGAAGCCGTCGATGACCTGGCCCTCGGTGAAGCGCATCGGCGTCATCGGCCTGTGACCAGGCGCCGCGCCAGGCGGGGTGGCAGGCCGGCCTCGAGGACCTTGCGCGCGGTCGCCTCCGCGTCATAGGGCACGCGCCGCATCGTGACGCTGCCCGCCTCGGTATCGATCAGCGCGAAGCAGGCGGCCGGGTTGCCGTCGCGCGGCTGGCCGACCGAGCCGACCACCACGAGATGGCGGCGCGTGGCGATCAGCGGCGCGGGGACATCGTCGACCGGCTTAAAGGCGACGGGCTGTCCAGCGGGCCGGGCGTAGAACAGCGCCGGCACATGGGTGTGGCCGCACAGGATCAGCCGCGCCTCGGTCGCCGCGAAGGCGGGCGCTGCATCGGCGGCCTCGCGGATATAGCGCCACCGGGCGGGCGCGTCGGCGCCGGCATGCACGTAGAGGCGATCCGCCTCGGCCACGGTGAGCGGCAGGGCGGCGAGCAGGTCGAGATGCGCCGGCGCGAGCTGCCCACGCGTCCAGCGGATGGCGTCGCGAGCGTCCTGGATCATGTCGCGGCGATCCTCGACGACCGCCTGGTCGTGATTGCCGAGCACAGCCGGGGCGCCATCGTCGATCAGCCTTGCGACCGTCTCGACCGCATGGACCGGGTCCGGACCATAGCCGACGACATCGCCGAGGATGACGATCCGATCGGGCGCCTCGGCCGCGACCGCATCGAGCACCGCGTCGAGCGCTTCGCGGTTGGCGTGGATGTCGGCGAGGGCGGCGATACGCATGGGTGGAGCGGAACTCGCGAAGGGTGCGGGAGTCTTGCATCGCCCGGCCGGCTCGGCAACGGGCTCGGGCGCGCCGGCTTGCAAGACGGTCGCGGTTTCGTATGGTCGGCGCGGGCGATCCGTTGGGATCGCGCCGCGGGGACATCGCCATGCATGCCGGACAGCCGCCCGCCGTCTCTCTAGACGGCGTCGGGATCAGCTTCCAGATCGGGAAGGGGCGGCAATACGACGCCGTGGCGCCGGTCGACCTCAGCGTCCGCGACCACGAGTTCGTCGCCATCGTCGGGCCGACCGGCTGCGGCAAGTCGACGCTGCTGAACGCCGCCGCCGGGCTGCTCGCGCCCTCGAGCGGCCGCGTCTCGATCTTCGGGGCGCCGCTCGCCGGGCTCAACCGGCAGGCCGGCTATCTCTTCCAGGCCGATGCGCTGATGCCCTGGAAGACGGCGGCCGAGAACGTCGCTGTGGCGATCGAGATCGCCGGCACGCCGAAGGCCGAGGCGTCCGAGCGGGCGCTCGGCTGGCTGAAGCGGGTCGGGCTCGGCGCCTTCGGCGACCGCTATCCGCACATGCTCTCGGGCGGGCAGAGGAAGCGCGTGGCGCTCGCGCAGATGCTGATCCGCGACCCGAAGATCCTGCTGATGGACGAGCCCTTCGGGCCGCTCGACGCGCAGACGCGGCAGATCATGGGCGACCTGCTGCTCGGCCTGTGGGCGGGGGACCGCAAGGCCGTGATGTTCGTTACGCATGATCTCGAGGAGGCGATCGCGCTTTCGGACCGGGTCGTCATCATGTCGGCGGGGCCGGCCTCGCGCATCGTCGGCGACTTCCCGATTCCGCTCGCCCGGCCGCGCGCCGCCGCCGAGATCCGGCTGGAGGCGGCGTTCCACAAGATCCATCGCGAGATCTGGAACGTGCTGCGCGAGGAGGTGATCAAGACCTACGGGTCGATGGAGGCCGCATCGTGAGCCGCGCCAAGGTCTTTCTGCTGCAGGTCGCGGTCGGGCTCGGGGCGCTGCTCCTCTGGCATGTGCTCGGCGAGATCGGCTGGATGCCGGAATTCTTCTTCTCGCGGCCCGCCAAGGTGCTGGCGCGCGCCTATGAGTGGGTCGTCGGCGGCTCGGTCTGGAAGCATTTGTGGATCACGCTGCTGGAGACGCTGCTGGCCTTCGCGACCGGGGCGATCGGCGGCATCGCGTTCGGCTTCCTGTTCGCGCGCGGCGAATTGCTGGCGGCCGTGTTCGATCCCTATATCAAGGCCGCGAACGCCTTGCCGCGCGTCGTGCTGGCGCCGATCTTCGCGCTGTGGTTCGGGCTCGGCATCTGGTCGAAGGTGGCGCTCGGCTTCACGCTCGTCTTCTTCATCGTGTTCTTCAACGTCTATCAGGGGGTGCGCGAGGTCTCGCCGACCGTGCTCGCCAATGCGCGCATGCTCGGGATGAACGAGCGCCAGCTCCTCCGGCACGTCTACTGGCCGTCGGCGCTGTCCTGGATGTTCTCCTCGCTGCATACCTCGGTCGGCTTCGCGCTGGTCGGCGCGGTGGTCGGGGAGTATCTCGGCTCGGCCGCCGGGCTCGGCTACCTGATCCAGCAGGCCGAGGGCGTGTTCGACGTCACGGGCGTCTTCGCCGGCATGCTCATCCTGATGGTGTTCGTGCTGGTCGTGGATGCGGTCGTGACCGTCATCGAGAAGCGGCTGACCGCCTGGCGGCCGTCGGACGGGCAGCGAAGCTAACGGAGCGCGGCATGCGCGGCGCGCATGATCGCGGACTTTCGCGGCCCGGCGGGCTGTACTATCGTCCGCGGCAAGCCGCGACAGTCGGCAGGATCAATCGGCATTTTGGAGGACGTTCATGGATCGCCGGCAATTTCTCGCGACCACTCTCGGCACGGGCGCGGCCCTCGCGGCCGGCCTGCCGGCCCGCGCGCAGGGCACCGCCATCACGCTCGGGGTCGGCGGCAAGCCGCTCCTTTACTACCTGCCGCTGACGCTGGCGGAGCGGCTCGGCTTCTTCAAGGAGCAGGGGCTCAACGTCACGATCAACGATTTCGGCGGCGGCGCGAAGTCGCTGCAGGCGCTGGTCGGCGGCTCGGTCGACGTGGTGACGGGCGCCTACGAGCACACGATGCGGATGCAGACCAAGGGGCAGGACATCCGCGCCGTGATCGAGCTCGGGCGCTATCCCGGCATCGTGCTGGCGCTGCGCAAGGACAAGGCGGCGGCCTACAAGACCGCGGCCGACCTGAAGGGGCTGAAGATCGGCGTCACGGCGCCGGGCTCCTCGACGCATTTCTTCGCGATGTTCCTGATGGCGAAGGCCGGCATCCAGCCGACCGACGCCTCCTTCATCGGCATCGGCGGCGGCCCCTCGGCCGTCGCGGCGATCAAGAAGGGGGAGATCGACGGGCTCTCGCATCTCGACCCGGTCATCTCCAAGCTCGAGATGGACGGCGACGTGGCGGTCGTCGCCGACACGCGCACGACGGCCGGCAACGAGAAGATCTTCGGCGGCTCCAACCCGGCGGCGGTGCTCTACGCCAAGCAGGACTACATCGCCAAGAACCCCGAGACGATGCAGAAGCTGACCAACGCCTTCTACAAGACCCTGAAATGGATCGAGAAGGCGACCCCCGACCAGATCGCCGAGACCGTGCCGGCCGAGTATCTGCTCGGCGACAAGGCGCTCTATGTGGCGGCCGTGAAGGCCAATCTGGAGACCTACTCGAAGACCGGCGTCATCACGCCGGCCGGCATGAAGAGCGCGGAATCGATGCTCGTCGAGTTCGATCCCGAGATGAAGGGCGCCAAGATCGACGCCGCCAAGACCTTCGACGACAAGTTCGTGAAGAAGGCGGCCGAGACGATAACCTGATCGCAGCAATCGCCCGCGCGCAGGACGTGCGGGCCCGTCAGCGATGGCGGCTGGTGAGCCATTCGCGCCTTGCCGGCGCGGGTGTCTCGCTGGTGCGCGGCAGGTCGGGCACGAGCGTCGCGGCGGGGCGGCTCGCCAGGATCACGCGGTTGCGGCCGCCGACCTTGGCGTCGTAGAGCGCGGCGTCGGCCGCCTCGATCAGCGCGTCGCGCCTCGCCGCTTCGGCATGCGTCATCGCGGCCACGCCGATGCTCACGGTGACGGGCGCGTCCTCGGCGCCGCGGCGGCCGATGCGCTGGTCCTGGATCGCCTTACGCAGCGCATCGGCGATGTCCATCGCGTAGGTCGCGTCCGAGCCCGGCAGGAGAACGGCGAATTCCTCGCCGCCGTAGCGGGCCGCGAGATCGGTGCCGCGGCGCGGGGCGGCGCGCACCAGCCGCGCGATGCGGCGCAGGCAATCGTCGCCCGCCAGATGGCCGCGCGTGTCGTTGAAGCGCTTGAAGTGATCGACGTCGATCAGCAGCAGGCCGATCGGCTTGCCGTCCTCGGCCGCCCTGTCCCAGGCCGCGCCGAAGGCGGCCTCGAAACGGCGGCGGTTGGCGATCCCCGTCAGGCCGTCGAGGCTCGCCAGGTCGTCGAGGATCTGATTGGCGCTCTCCAGCGCCTTCTCGCGCTCCTGGAGGCGCGCATTGGCCTCTACCAGCTCGGCCTCGCGCCGCTGAATGCGGTTCGCCATGCTGTCGAACGCCTTGGCGGTGGCGGCGAATTCGCGGCCCGCCTTCAGGTCGCCGACGCGGACCGAGAGATCGCCGTGCCCGATCCTACTGGTCTTCCAGGCGAGCCGGCGCAGCGGGCTGACCACGAAATGGCGCCCGAGGCCGATCGCGAGGCTGGCGGCGAGCGCCAGCATCAGCAGGCTGAAGACCGTGGTCCAGACGATCGAGTCCAGCGCGGCGTTCATCACCGGTGCGCTCGGGATGCCGATCACCATCAGGACCGAGGTCCCGGGCAGTTGCGTATAGCCGTAGAACCGGTCCGTTCCCTCGAGCGCCGCGCTGCGCAGGAGGCCTTTCCCGGTGCGGCGCATCTCGGCAATGACCGGATTGTCGCGGAAATTCCGGCTCGCGAGCGGGGCGGCTGCGGGCGTATGCGAGATGACGGCGCCGCTGCCGTCGATCAGCATCGTCGACGCGCCCGGCACATCGATCGCCGCGGCACCGATCTTGTCGAAATGGGACAGGTCCATGGAGGTGGCGAAGACGCGGCTCGGCAGATCCGGCGAGGCCGGGCGGCTGAGCGTCGCCATGGTCATCGGCATGTTGTTGAACTTGCCGATGAACATATCGCTGATCGTGAAGCCGCTCTTCGACGCGACGGGAAACCAGGGTCGATCCGATATGTCGATGCCGATAGCCCCCGGATAGTTTGTGCAGGTCACCTTGCCGGTCTCGTCCGAGGCCCACAGGCCGCGCGCCCAGGGGCGGCTCCTGGCGATGCGGCTCATGAAGGAGGTGCAGCTTTCGGGCGTCGACAGGACCGTGTCGGGCACCTCCGCTAGCAGGTCGAGCAGGGCGCGCGCCTCGTCGACCATGTCGGCATAGCGCTCGGTCGCGTGCTCGGTCAGGCGGCGGGCGTGATCCTCGGCCGCTTTGACCTTCTCGACATGCGCCACATAGAGGTTGCATCCCTCGAGCGCGATGAAGGGCGCGATCGCGGCCAGGGCCAGCGCGACGAGGCGGGCCTGGATGCTATTGGCTCTCGCTCTCCAAAATCGCATCGATCACGGGGTCGTAAGGTATACCGGGCGCGACCATTGGCGCATGGTTTCCTTAAGCTAAGGTGACGGCGGCCCGCGAATCGCGCCGCGCAATGATCGGAATCGCAATGAATCTGCTCTCCATCCAGTCGCATGTCGTCTACGGCCATGTCGGCAACACGTCGGCGGTCTTTCCGATGCAGCGGCTCGGTTGCGAGGTCTGGGCGATCCATACCGTGCAGTTCTCCAACCATACCGGCTACGGCGCCTGGACCGGCGAGGTGTTCGACGCGGCGATGATCGGCGCGCTGGTCGACGGCATCGAGGCGCGCGGCGTGCTCGGGCGCTGCGACGGGGTGATCTCCGGCTATATGGGCTCGGCGGCGACCGGCGAGGCCATTCTCGGCGCGGTGGCGCGGGTGCGCGCCGCCAACCCGGCCGCGACCTATTGCTGCGATCCGGTGATCGGCGATGTCGGGCGCGGCGTGTTCGTCCGGCCGGGCATTCCGGAATTCATGCGCGATCACGCGGTGCCGGCCGCCGATGTCGTCACGCCCAACCAGTTCGAGCTCGACTTCCTCACGGGCGGCAGCTCGCGCACGCTGGCGGAAGCGCGCCATGCGATCCAGGCGCTGCACCGGATGGGGCCGACGACCGTGCTCGTCACCTCGCTCGACACCGACGAGACGCCGTCGGACGCGATCGATCTCGTCGCCTCCGACGGGCGCATGATGTGCCGCGTGCGCACGCCGAAGCTCCGGCTCTCGGTGAACGGGGCGGGGGACGCGATCGCGGCGCTGTTCAACCTGCACTGGAAGCGCACCGGTTCTGTCGCCGAGGCGCTCGGGCAGGCGACTTCCTCTATCTTCGGCGTCCTCGCCCGGACCGAGGCGGCCGGGTCGCGGGAGCTCCTGACGATCGCGGCGCAGGACGAGTTCGTGACGCCCTCGCGCCGCTTCGACGTCGAGACGCTGTGATCCGATGCGGCTGAGGATCGCCACCTTCAACATCGAGAACCTGATCGCGCGCCACCAGTTCGGCGCCGCCTACCGGCCGGACGCGGCGGCGGCGCTGTCGCTGTTCGACACCGGCTCGCAATCGGTGCGCGAGGCGGTGGAGCGCAGCCTCGCGGCGGTGCTGGAGGACGACAAGCGGCAGGCGACTGCGCTCGCCATCGCGGAGACCGACGCCGACATATTGTGCCTGCAGGAGGTCGACAGCCTCGCCGTGATGGAGGCGTTCTTCGCCAATTACGTGCACCGCGTCGCGGCCAAGCGCTACGGGCATTTCCGCCTGGTGGAGGGCAACGACCGGCGCGGCATCGATGTCGGCTTCGCGTGCCGGCGCACTCTCGTCGGCGAGGCCAACGCCATCAGGGTCCAGACGAACCGCGACGCGAGCTTCGCGGCGCTCGGCGTCTACAATGCCGAGATCGCGGCGCTCGGCATCCTCGACAGCGCCAAGGTCTTCCATCGCGACTGCCTGGAGGTGGAGATCGATCTGCCGGGCGGGCCGCTCGTCGTCTTCCTCTGTCATCTCAAATCGATGAACAACGGCCGCGCCGACGGGCGCGAGGCCACCCATGCGGTGCGCTCCGCCGAGGCGCGCGCCGTCCGCGCGCTGGTGGAGCGGCGCTTCGGGACGCGCTGGCGCGAGGCGCTCTGGGTGATCGCCGGCGACCTCAACGACTATGCGCATGTGATCTCGGAGGGGCGGCGCACGCCGATCGGCCCGGTCGGCATCACGCCGCTGACCGAGGATTTCGCGGTCAGCGCGATAGAGCTGCTGCCGGAAACCGAGCGCTGGACGCATTTCCGCCGCTACTGGTCGGAGGCGCGCGGCGCGCTCGTCGAGGACTACATGGCACTCGACTACCTGCTGATGTCGCCGGCCCTGGCGCGGCGGCGGCCCAAGGTCGAGATCATCCGCCGCGGGCTGCCTTATCGCGTGCCGCTCGACCCTTATGCTGGGCCGAAATCGATCGCGGAGTTGGCGACGACCGGCGACCGCTATCCGCGCATCGGCTGGGATCGGCCGAAGGCGAGCGACCATTGCCCGCTGGTCGTCGAGATAGACTGGCCGACGGCGTAATATCGGCGGGGGCTTGTTGAGGGAGAATTCCGCGATGGCGCGGCGCTACAAGGTGCTCGACGTTTTCACCGACCGCGTGCTGGCCGGCAATCCGCTGGCCGTGGTGCTCGATGCCGAAGGCCTTGATACAGCGGCGATGCAGGCAATCGCGCGCGAGTTCAACCTGTCCGAGACGGTGTTCGTGTCGGCGCCTAAGGCGGCGGCCTCGGGCGATGTCACGCACCGGGCGCGGTTAAGGATCTTCACGCCGGGGCGGGAATTGCCCTTCGCGGGCCATCCGACGGTCGGCACGGCGGTGCTGCTCGGACTGATGGACGGGGACGGCATGGCCGAGTTCATCCTGGAGGAGGCGGTCGGGCCGGTGCATTGCAGCTTCGCGCGGATCGGCGCGGAGGCCGGCAATGCGCGCTTCGCGCTGCCGCGCCTGCCGAGCGCCTGGGGCGAGGGCGTGGGGGCGGCGGAGGCGGCCGCCGCGCTGTCGCTCGATCCGGCCGAAATCGGCTTCGACGCGCATCGGCCGAGCCGGTTCACGGGCGGCGTCGCCTATGACCTCGTGCCGGTCGCGAGCCTCGAGGCGGTGAAGCGGGCGCGGCCGCGCGGCGAGGCGTTCGACGCTGCGTTCGGCGCGAGCGATCATCCGGCCGCCTATGTCTATGCACGGCAGACCGTGGGGGCGGGGCACCACTATCACGCGCGGATGTTCGCGCCCGGCATGGGCGTCGCCGAGGATCCGGCGACCGGCTCGGCGGTCGCGGCCTTCGCCGGGGCGATCCTCGCCTTCGAGCGGCCGGGCGACGGCGAGCATCGCTTCGTCATCGAGCAGGGCTACGAGATGGGGCGGCCCTCGATCATCGGCCTCACCCTGACGCTCAAGGGCGGTGCGCTGACCGCCGCGGCGATCGACGGCGGCGCCGTGATCGTCGCGGAAGGCACGCTCCACGCATGAGCCGCGACGGCGCCGATATCCGCGTCGTCGCAATCGACGGCATCGAGACCGAGTTCGCGCCGGCGCCCTGGGCTTTCGCGGAAGAGGCGCGCGAGCGGATCGCCGCGAACTGGACGGTGTTCACGCGCCGCAGCCCCAAGGCCTTCGACGGCCGCGTGCTGCTGGCGCGCGAGCCGCGGATCGAGACGGGCGTCTTTCGCGGCCGCTATTTCGAGACGGCGTTCTCGGCCTTTCTCGCCTGGCGCGACTTCGGCTATCCGGACCTGTCGGTGTTCAACGTCTTCGCGATGGCGGCGCTGCGCGCCGAGGACGGCGCCTTCCTGCTCGGGCAGATGGGCGAGGGGACGGCCAATCCCGGCCGGATCTACTTCCCGGCCGGCACACCCGATCCGAGCGACATCGTCGGCGCGCGGGTCGATCTCGGTGCCAGCGCGCTGCGCGAGCTCCATGAGGAGACCGGCCTGACGCCCGACGAGATCGCGGTCGGCAATCGCTGGATCGCGGTCTTCGAGGGGCAGAAGATCGCGCTGATGCGCGATGTCGTCGTGAAGATGCCGGCCGAGGCGGCGCGCGACGCGATCAAGGCGCGGCTCGCGGCGCTGCATGAGGAGGAACTGTCCGATATCGTCGTGGTGCGCGGCCCCGCGGACATCCGGCCGGACCGGATGCCGGGATTCACCTCGGCCTATCTCACGGCGCGGTTCGCCGAGGGCGGGTAAGGGCCGAGCCGGTCAGTTGGCGTAGCCGTACTGTTTCTTGATGCGTGCGATGATCGACAGGCCCTGCTTCGCCTGGCCGGCGCGGCAGGCCGCGTCGGCGCGCGCGATGTCGGCCTCGATCGACTTGCCGACCTTCTCGCCGAGCTGGCCCTGCTTGATGTCGAACGCGACCGCCTCGCGGAATTTGGCGACCGTCGCGACG
>JBDHTH010000051.1:0-10755 GCA_039808545.1 Phreatobacteraceae bacterium
ATTCGACGGCGGCCATGCCGCGTTCGTCGCCGGAAAGGCCTGTCACGGCGCGGCGCCAGCGCGAATGCCGACAGCCGTCAGCCCGGGCGCGGCTCGGCCCTATGTCGGATCGCCGGAAAAAGAGGATTGGCCTGCGCATCGGGAACCTCGCGCCTGTCGCCACGGTCGGCGAATGGCCCAGTCATACAGACGAGAGTTTGCTTCTCCGTTTCGACATGCCCTTAAAAACGACGGGCAGGCATTGACGATTTGTTAACGCGCCGCGGCGCCCGGCGCCGGCGGGCCGCCATGGGTCGTGATGCCGCCCAGCACCGCGCCGTGATAGTCGGGCGCGTCGCCGAGCCGCAGCGTCGGCTCGCAGCGCGGCAGGCAGGAATACGATTCCCGGCTGGTGCCGCGAAACACCGTCACGACCCCGTCGGTCTTGGCGCGGACGCTGACGCTCAGCTCCTTGACGATGCGCCCGCCGGCATCGAGCATCAGGATGTTGGTGACGCCGAAGCCGCGCCCCGTGACCACCGCGATGCCGTTGCCCTGCACCGAGATGTCGGCGATGGCGGGGTTGCCGATGACCACCGTACCGAGCCGGTCGGGCAGCTTGAGGATCGTCGCCTCGTCGACATAGACCGAGAGTTTCTCGGCCGCCTGGCCGACGGCCGGAATCGCCGCCAGAGCAGCGGCGGCAAGGATAAAGCTGCGAGCGAAGGGCGGCATCGGTGATCCATCGAGAAGGCGCCGGGAAGGCGCAGTCACAGCAAAGCGCAGAATGGTGAATGAAGTGCAAACGGCCGGCGACATCCTGCTTACGCGCGACCACGCGCGCGACGCCTGCCCTCGCGTCGTGAAGTACTCTTCGGATGCCTCGAAGTAATCGTCCGGTGAATTGCCGCGAAAGCTAAAGGTTTACAAAAATTTTCTGTTAACCATCGTGCAAAACCCAGCCGTTCGAACAGCTTTCTGCGATGGATTTAACTGTCTCGCAAGAGGTCCCGTGCATAGTCGGGCCATGGACGGACGGCAACACAGAAGAACCGCCGCCCAGCGCAAACAGCCTCGTGGACCCTGGAGAAACTTTCATGAAGACCCTGATGACCCGCTTTGCGAAGGACGAGTCCGGCGCCACGGCGATTGAATACGGCCTGATCGCGGCCCTCGTCTCGATCGTCTGCATCGGCATCCTGACCTCGGTCGGCAGCTCGCTGATCGCCAAGTTCACCGAAGTGAATACCGCCCTGACGGGTGCCACTCCGTAACAACTAGATCGTCAGCGTTCGCTGATCAACTACAAACAACTCAAAACATACGTGGAGATACTACCATGAAGACCCTGATGACCCGCTTTGCGAAGGACGAGTCCGGCGCCACGGCGATTGAATACGGCCTGATCGCGGCTCTCGTCTCGATCGTCTGCATCGGCATCCTGACCTCGGTCGGCAGCTCGCTGATCGCCAAGTTCACCGCGGTGAACACCGCTCTGACGGGCGCCACGCCGTAATCCGGCGACGTCTGGTCGTATTCGACCACGCTCAGGCCGGAGCCCTTTCAGGACTCCGGCCTCGGCATTTGGATAACGGAATTTCCGAACGGTTCATAGATTTAGGGCATTCCTGAGCGGAAAGAACGCCTTACATATACTTGTTAGAACAATTTTCGTTTTCTTTCGTACTCTCGTTCTGCATCGTTGTGACATGCGAGCCTCGCCATGGTCGAACTTGCGATCCTGCTGATCTTTCCGGCCGCCATGTGCCTCGCCGGATCGAGCGATCTCTTCACGATGACGATCTCGAATCGTCTGTCGCTGTCGCTCGTGGCGGCGTTCTTCGCCATGGCGCTGGTGACCGGCCTGCCGCTCGCGACAATCGGCTGGCACGTCGTGGCGGGCATCCTCATGCTCGCTCTGTGCTTCTTCGCCTTCGCGATGGGCTGGATGGGCGGCGGCGACGCCAAGCTCGCGGCCGCGACGGCGCTCTGGCTCGGCTTCGGAACCCTGCCGCAATATCTGATGCTGGCAACCCTGCTCGGCGGCGTCCTGACGCTGGGGCTGCTCTATCTACGCACCCTGCCGCTGCCCGCTCTCCTGGCGCAGGAGGGCTGGGCGCAGCGTCTGCACGACAAGAAGACCGGCATCCCCTACGGGATCGCGCTCGCGGCGGCGGGACTCGCGATCTATCCGACGTCGTTCTGGATGCACGGCTTCTGAGCGGCGTCAGGCCGCCGCGTCTTCAACCCTTCTTCGCAACCTCCCTCAGATAGGCGAGCTCGGCCGCGACATCGGCGGTCGCGTCAGCGCGGATGATCGTCTCGGCCTCGGCCATCTGTCCGCGCAGGGCCAGCACCAGCGCGAGATTGCGGCGCACGCGCAGATCGGCGCGCGGATTGGCGACGGCGCGGCGCAGCACCGCCTCGGCCTCGGCGAGATTCTTCGAGAGCGTGTAGGACATGCCGAGATTGCTCAGCACGGTCGGCTCCTCGGGAACGATCTTCAGCGCGGTCGCGTAGAGGCGGCGCGCCTCCTCGTATTCGCCGAGCTGGTCATGGACGGCGCCCTGCGCCGACAGGAGCCGCCAGTCGGGCCGGTCGGGCGTATGGGCGCGGCGCATCACCTCGAGCGCCTGCTTGAGCTGGCCGGTCTCGGCGAGCAGACGGCCATAGTCGGCGAGCACCGCCAGGTTGCGCGGATTGTGCAGCGCCGCCTGCTGCAGCACCGCGACGGCCTGGGCGCGCTGGTCGTTGGCGCGCAGCGCCGAGGCGTAGGCGAGCGCCGCGTCGGCATTTTTCGGGCTGGCGGCGTAGCGGGCGCCGAGCGCATCGATGCTGGAGGCCGGCGCGGGTGTCGGCTGCGTGGCCGTCACGGACGGGGCATCGGCCCTCGGCCGCAGCATCTCGCGGGTCGATTTCGAGCAGCCCGCCGCCGTGAGGGCCGCGAGCGAGACGATCGCCATCGCGTGGATCGGAAAGCTGCGCATCTGAAACACTCCGGACAGGCGCGTCGCCCGCGCCGCTCCTCATCAATGATCGGTTAACCCTAACGTCCGGTTAATCTCCCTCGCGACGCTCGGCCCGTCCCTTCGGGAAGCCGTTGATGCGACGGAGGCCTCGCGCCTAAAGTCGGCGCTCCCGCCATCAGGAAGCCTTCCATGCCGATCGCCTTTTCGACCGCCGCCGATGCTCGCCCCGTCCATTGCATCAGCGGCGCCACCTGGGATGCGGTCCGCGCCGGGCTCTCGGCCGCGGCGCGCGAGTTTGCGGAGGCCGCCGGCTTCGAGCCGAAGGCCGGGCGGTTTCTGCTCGTGCCGGGAGCCGGAGGCATGGAGGCGCTGTTCGGCGTCGATGGCGGCGCGGATGCCGATCCGCTCGCGGTGGGCCGGCTGGCGCGGCTGCTGCCGGCCGGCGACTGGCGGATCGCGGCGCATCCGGGCGATCTGCGGCTCGCGGCGCTCGGCTTCCTGCTCGGCGCCTATCGTTTCGACCGTTACCGGGCGCCGGCGCCGGCCGAGCGCGCCTGCCGGCTCGTCGCGCCCGAGGGGGTCGACGCCGAAGAGCTCGTGCGCATCGCCGAGGCGGTCTATCGCGGCCGCGACCTGATCAACACGCCGGCCAACGATCTCGGTCCGGCCGAGCTCGCCGGCGCGGTGCGGGCGCTGGCGGCGCGGCACGGGGCGCGGGTCACGGTGATCGAGGGCGAGGCGCTGCGCGCCGGCTTTCCGCTCGTGGAAGCGGTCGGGCAGGGTAGCGAGCGGCCGCCTTGCGTCATCGACCTCGTGGCGGGCGAGGAGAGCCATCCGAAGGTGACGCTGGTCGGCAAGGGCGTGGTGTTCGACACCGGCGGGCTCGACCTGAAGCCCAGCGCCTCGATGCTGCTGATGAAGAAGGACATGGGCGGCGCCGCCGTGACGATCACGGCCGCCGACCTGATCCTTTCGGCGAAGCTGCCGGTGCGGCTGAGGCTGATCGTCGGCGCGGTCGAGAATGCGGTGTCGGGCCGCGCCTTCCGGCCGAGCGACGTCTACAAGAGCCGCAAGGGGCTGACGGTGGAGATCGGCAACACCGACGCGGAAGGCCGCCTGGTGCTCGCCGATTGCCTGGCGCTCGCCGACGAGGAGGCGCCCGATCTCATGATCGACGCCGCGACCCTGACGGGGGCGGCGCGCGTGGCGCTCGGGCCGGACCTGCCGCCGCTCTTTACCAGCGACGACGCCCTCGCGGCGGATCTCGCCGAGGCGGGCCGGCGCGAGGCCGATCCGGTCTGGCGGCTGCCGCTCTGGGCGCCCTACCGCGCCAATCTCGATTCCAAGGTGGCCGATACCAACAGCACCGGCGGCAGCGGCTTCGGCGGATCGGTCGTCGCAGCGCTGTTCCTGGCGCGCTTCGTCGAGAAGGCGAAGGCCTATGCGCATCTCGACGTCTATGGCTGGGTGCCGGCCGACCGGCCGGCCGCGATCACCGGCGGCGAGGTGAACGCGGCGCGCGCCATTTACCGTCTCGTGCAAGATCGCTACGGGCCCGGCGCCTGACGGATTGAAGCGCGGCCCGGAGTCGCGAATACTACGGACCCGAAACGATCGCGGCCGCGCGGTGTTTCGCGCGCGGCGGACAGGGTTCGGTATAGGATGGCGGTCGAGCTCCGGCCTTCGCAAGCCCTCGGGCTGCTGCACGACTTCATGCTCGACCTCGTCACCGACGAGCAGCCGGATTTCACGGCGCGCCAGATGCTGATCCTCCTGAAGATCTATCTGGAGCCGCCGCCGCACACCGTGCGCGGGCTCGCGGCCAAGCTCGGCGTGACGAAGCCGGTGATCACGCGGGCGCTCGACACGCTCGGCGCCCTTGACCTCGTCGCCAGACGGCGCGACGAGAATGACCGCCGCAACGTGCTGATTCAGCGCACCGTGAAGGGCGCGCTGGCGGTGGAGCGGCTGGGCGATCTGATCGTGACGCGAGCGAGGGGACTGCCGCGATGACCGAACTCGACCCGCGCGTCAACGCGATCCGGCCCGACCTCGCGGATGCGCGGCTGAAGGGACAGGTCGAGACCCGCCATTTCGCGGAAGGGCGGCCGGGCGGCATCGTCGATCCGGTGGCGCCGCTGCGGGTCGGCCCGCGGCCGGATGCGCGCCTTTCGACCGAAGCGCTGCTCGGCGAGCCCGTCACGGTGTTCGACGCGGATGGCGAGGGCTGGGCCTGGGCGCAGCTCGATCGCGACCGCTATGTCGGCTATGTGCCGGCCGGCGCGCTCGGCCCGGCGCCGGCCGCGCCCACGCATCGCGTCCGGGCGCTGCGCAGCCTGATCTTCCCGGCGCCCGACATAAAGACGCCACCCGCCGGCTGGCTGACGCTCGGCACGCGGCTGACGGCGCTCGAGACGCAGGGCGACTTCGTGCGGATCGCGCGCGGCTTCGTCCATGCCGGGCATCTGGAGCCCGCCGCCTATCGCGAGAAGGACCCCGTGGCGGTCGCCGAGCGCTTCCTCGGCACGCCGTATCTGTGGGGCGGCAAGACCGCCTTCGGGATCGACTGCTCGGGCCTCGTGCAGGTGGTGCTGGAGGCTGCCGGCTATGCGGCGCCGCGCGACAGCGACATGCAGGAACAGGCGCTCGGCGAGGCGCTGCCGGGCGATCCCAACCAGTTCCCGGCGCTGCGGCGCGGCGATTTCGTGTTCTGGAAGGGGCATGTCGGGATGATGCTCGACGACACCTTCCTGATCCATGCCAACGCCCATCACATGGCGGTCGCCTCCGAGCCGCTCTTCGCCGCGATCGAGCGCGTCCACGCGAAGACCGGCGCCCTGCCGACCTCGTTCCGGCGGGTCAGCGCGCCGCTGCCGCCGAGGCCATGAAAAAGGCGCGCCGCGAGGGCGCGCCTTCGATATGAACCTTGCGATCCGCGTGGCGGGACGCGCTGCTGATTTTTGTTACGAAGCACGCAGCGCGGCGCGCTGCCGGTTGTTTTTCAAGAAGCACGCAGCGCGGCGCGCTGCTCTTGCCGGCGGTCGCGGCGGCGGTCGGCGACCGGCTGATAGGCGATGCGGGCGTGATAGGCGCAATAGGGCAGGCCGCTTTCCTTGCGCGCGCCGCAGAAGGCGAAATCGGCGCGGCCCGGATCACCGAGCGGCCAGCGGCAGGACGATTCCTTCAGCGTCATGATCGAGCAGCGCTCGCCGAACGGCACGACGTTCTCGACCGGCGCGGGGGCGGCCTCGGGCGCGGCCTCGATCTCGGGGCGGAGCGCCGGCGCGAGCGCCGTGTTGCCGCGCGTCTGCGGCTGGAAGCTGCGCTGCGGCGCCATGGGCTTGCGCGGCTTGGGCTGGCGCGGCTGGCTCGCGGCGGCCGGCTTGGTGCGGCCCGACAGGCCGAGGCGATGGATCTTGCCGATCACCGCGTTGCGGGTGATGCCGCCGATCTCATTGGCGATCTGGCTGGCGCTGAGGCCGTCGCTCCAGAGCTTCTTCAATTGCTCGATGCGCTCGTCGGTCCACATTCAAAAGGGCCCTTCTGCAAAACCGTGCCTGCGAACCCTTGCGCGGAATCCGAATACGGCCGCTGCTCTCGCGAGCACCGCCGTTCGTCGATTCAAATGTTACGCAGGGACCTGCTCGCCGCACGAAATCTCGTACTTAACGTCTTTTTAACTACAATATGGGGTGACTCGGCCGCAAGAGTCGGCGGAATCGCCGGGCGGTTTTCCCCAGCTCCCGCGACAGGAATCTTTGCCGGCTGATGGCGCACGGACGAGAGCGCTCAAGCCGAAAGTCGAGTCGCCCGTAGAGTCAAGAGCCTGGCGGCCAGGTCGCGGTCTAGGACCGTCGGCCTAGGATCGGGCCTGAAAATATTTTTGCGCATGCGCGCCTGCCCTGGCGTTTCGCGCGGATACCGGCCGCCGGCGGTTCATCGTATCGTGCCGATATCGGGCCTGCCGCTACGGCGACCCTCACCAGGATCGACCGATGACCGCATCCGCCCCGCTCGTCGACCCCGGCTTCGCGCAGACCATGGCGCGCTACAATGCCGAGATGAACCGCCGGCTGATCGCCGCCGCCGGCCGCCTGCCGGACGCGGAGCGGCGGCGCGATCGCGGCGCCTTCTGGCGCTCGATCCACGGCACCTTCAGCCATCTCGTCTGGGCCGACCGGATGTGGATGTCGCGCTTCGCCGGCTGGGACAAGCCGTCCGTGGGCATCCGGGAAAGCGACCATATGATCGCCGATTTCGAGACGCTAAGAGCCGAGCGCCCCGCGCTGGATGCCCGGCTGATCGACTGGGCCGCGAGGCTCGATCCGGCCTGGATCGCGGGCGACCTCGTCTGGTTCAGCGGCGCCATGCAGCGCGAGATGCGCCAGCCGAAAGGCTTCCTGCTGGTGCATTTCTTCAATCACCAGACCCATCACCGCGGCCAGATCCACGCCATGCTGACGGCGGCGGGCGAGGCGACCGGCGATACCGACCTTTTCATCGTCGAGGAGCCGTGAGACGCAGCGTCGGTGGCCGCAAAAGGCGGTTGAAACGATACGGCTCCCTCGATAAAATGCCTCCGTGCCGCCCGAACCGGGGCGGCTCTTTTTGTTTTTCGGACCGGCACGCGCTTTCCGCATCAACGCCGGTCGCATGAGAGGACGACGCGTCATGGTCACGCCCCTGCTGCCGACCTATGCCCGCGCCGACATCGCCTTTGAAAAGGGCGAGGGCGCCTATCTCATCGCGACCGACGGGCGACGCTATCTCGATTTCGCGGCGGGCATCGCGGTCAATTCGCTCGGCCATTGCCATCCGGCGCTGGTCAAGGCCTTGACCGAGCAGGCGAACAAGCTCTGGCACGTCTCCAATCTCTACGAGATCCCGGAGGGCGACAGGCTCGCCAAGAAGCTGATCGAGACGACCTTCGCCGACACCGTCTTCTTCTGCAATTCGGGCGCCGAGGCGCTCGAGGGCTCGATCAAGATGGCGCGGAAATACCATGCCGCGAAGGGCCATCCGGAACGCTACCGGATCATCACCTTCGAGGGCGCGTTCCACGGCCGCACGCTGGCGACGCTGGCGGCCGGCGGGCAGAAGAAATACCTCGAAGGCTTCGGCCCGAAAGTGGAGGGCTTCGACCAGGTGCCCTTCGCGGATGTCGAGGCGGCCCGCAAGGCGATCGGCCCCGAGACCGCCGCGATCCTGCTCGAACCGGTGCAGGGCGAGGGCGGCATCCGCCCGGTGCCGACCAGCGTGCTGAAGGCGATCCGGCAGCTCTGCGACGAGCACGGCCTCCTGATGATCCTCGACGAGGTGCAGAGCGGCGTCGGGCGCACCGGCAAGTTGTTCGCGCATGAATGGGCCGGCATCACGCCCGACATCATGGCGGTCGCCAAGGGCATCGGCGGCGGCTTCCCGCTCGGCGCGTTCCTCGCTACCGAGGAGGCGGCGAGCGGCATGAAGGCCGGCAGCCATGGCTCCACCTTCGGCGGCAACCCGCTCGCCATGGCGGTCGGCGCCGCGGTGCTCGACACCGTCACGGCGCCGGGCTTCCTCGCGCATGTCGCCGAGATGGGGCTGCTGTTCAAGCAGCGCATCGCGGCGATCGTCGACAAGCACCCCTCGGTAATTTCGGGGATGCGCGGCGAGGGGCTGATGATGGGCATCACCTGCGTCGTGCCGAACACCGATGTCGTGGCGGCCTGCCGCGACGCCGGGCTGCTCACCGTCGGGGCCGGCGACAATGTGCTGCGCCTCGTGCCGCCGCTCACCGTCACGGCGGCCGAGGTCGACGAGGCGGTCGCCAAGATCGACGCGGCCTGCGGCGCGATCGAGGCGAAGCTCGCCGGCACGATGGCGCGGGGGGCGGCCGAGTGAGCCCGAAGCATTTCCTCGACCTGACCGAGGTCGACGCGGCGGAGCTGCGCACCATTCTCGACGGCGCGCGGCGCATGAAGGACCGCCTGAAGAGCGGCGACACGTCCGAGAAGCCGCTCGCCGGCAAGATGCTCGCGATGGTGTTCGAGCGCCCCTCGACCCGCACCCGCGTCTCCTTCGATGTCGGCATGCGCCAGCTCGGCGGCGAGCCGATCATGCTGACGGGCGCCGAGATGCAGCTCGGGCGCGGCGAGACCATCGCCGACACGGCGCGGGTGCTCTCGCGCTATGTCGACGCGATCATGATCCGCATCCTCGACCATGCGGCCCTGAAGGAGCTCGCCGACAACGCCACCGTGCCGGTGATCAACGGGCTCACCAAGCAGTCGCATCCCTGCCAGGTGATGGCCGACATCCTGACCTTCGAGGAGCATCGCGGGCCGATCGCCGGCAAGACGATCGCCTGGACGGGCGACAGCAACAACGTGCTCGCGTCCTGGATCCATGCGGCGGCGCGCTTCGGCTTCACGCTGCGGGTCGCGACCCCGCCGGACCTCGCGCCGCAGCGGCCGATCCTGCAATGGGCGGCGGCGAACGGCGGGCGTGTCGTCATCACGGACGACGCCCAGGAGGCGGCGCGCGAGGCGGACTGCATCGTCACCGACACCTGGGTGTCGATGGGCGACGACGAGAGCGAGCGGCGGCAGAACCTCCTCTTCCCCTACCAGGTGAACGAGGCGCTGATGGCCAAGGCCAAGCCCGAGGCGCTGTTCATGCATTGCCTGCCGGCCCATCGCGGCGAGGAGGTCACCGACGCGGTGATCGACGGGCCGAACTCGGTCGTCTTCGACGAGGCCGAGAACCGCCTCCACGCGCAGAAGGGCGTGCTCGCCTGGTGCTTCGGCAAGCTTGCATGACGTCCTGGCGCGACCCATCTTGGGGTCTGCGCCATTCCTTTTCCCAGCATCGATCACGGTCCAGGGCTTTGATCGACGGATCGAAGCCCTGCCTGATCGCACCATCATGAACGACATTCCCGAGAAGCCGATTTCGGCCGAGACGATCGACGACAGCGTGCAGCCCTTCGCAGTGGAGGCGCTCGACATGCGCGGACGCGCGGTGCGGCTCGGGCCGCTCGTCGACGAGATCCTGTCGAAACATGCCTATCCGGAGCCGGTCTCGCGCCTGCTCGGCGAGGCGATCGCGCTCACGGCCCTGTTCGGCTCGGCGCTGAAATTCTCGGGCCGCTTCATCCTGCAGACGCAGAGCGACGGGCCGGTGTCGCTGCTCGTCGTCGACTTCATGGCGCCGGACGGGCTCCGCGCCTATGCGCGCTTCGACGCCGAGCGGCTCGCGGCCGCGATCGCGGCGGGCCGGATGAAGCCGGCCGACCTGCTCGGCAAGGGCCATCTCGCGATGACGATCGACCAGGGCGGGCCGGCCGGGCGCTACCAGGGCGTGGTCGAGCTCGTGGGCCAGGGGCTCGAGGAGGCGGCACACCAGTATTTCCGGCAGTCCGAGCAGATCCCGACGCGGGTGCGGCTCGCGGTCGGCCAGTTCAGCGCGCGCAACGCCTCCGGCGCGATGGTGACGGGCTGGCGGGCCGGCGGGCTGATCGTGCAGTTCCTGCCGTCCTCGCCGGCACGGCAGGCCGATCTCGATCCGGGCGACGCGCCGGCCGGCACGGCGCCGCATGTCGTGCCGGAGGACGATCGCTGGACCGAGGCGCGGGCGCTCGCCGAGACGGTCGAGGACCACGAATTGCTGGATCAATCGCTCTCGGCCGAGCGGCTGCTCTACCGGTTGTTCCACGAGCGCGGCGTGACGGTCTTCGCGCCGCAGCGGCTCGCTGCGCGCTGCTCCTGCTCGCGCGAAAAGGTCGCGAACATGATCCGCTCCTTCTCGGCCGAGGAGGTCGAGGCGATGG
>JBDHTH010000052.1:0-10713 GCA_039808545.1 Phreatobacteraceae bacterium
CACCTTGCGCGTCGGCCTGCATGCCTTGCGCGCCGTGAGCGAAGGGAGCATCGCGGCCGGAGCCAAGGCCGCGCTCTTCATCCGCCCCGAGCGGATCGCGATCGAAGCGTCGCCATCGGCCGATCCGGCGCGCAACGCCGTCGAGGGCCGCATCCGGCGCGTCTCCTTCCTCGGCAACATCGTGCGCTACTCGGTCGAGATCGAGGGCGGCGAGCGCCTGACCGTGGACGCGCAGAATGCCGGCGCCCGCCCGCTCGCGCCCGACGCCGCGGTGCGGCTCGGCTGGCTCGCGGCCGACGGCCTCGTCCTGGCGGGCTAGCGATGACGAGCCGCGCCGCCGTCAAGCCCTGGAACGATCCCGCGATCCTGATCCTGCCGGCGCTGGCCTTCCTGCTGCTCGGCTTCTTCGTGCCGATCGTCTGGTTCCTCGTCGCGGCGCTGCGCGAGATCGGCGGCGTCAGTGAGATCGCCGGGCAGATCGCCGCGACGCTGTCCTCGCGCGCCGTCACCAGCGCGCTGATCACCACCAACTGGATCGCGCTGCTGGTGACGCTGCTCACCCTCGTGATCGGCTATCCGATCGCCTACTACCTGACGGTCGGCGACCGCTTCCGCTTCACGCTGGTGCTGTTCTGCATCATCGTGCCGTATTTCACGAGCGTCATCGTGCGCACCTATTCCTGGATGGTGCTGCTCGGCCGCACCGGCATCATCAATCAGATGCTGATCGGGAGCGGCCTCATCGACCAGCCGCTGCCGCTGCTCTACAACAAGTTCGGCATCCTGATCGGCATGACGTACGTCCTGCTGCCCTACATGATCCTGACGCTCTACGCCGCCATGAAGGCGATCGACCCGAGCTACATGCGCGCCGCCCAGGCGCTCGGCGCGAGCCCGCTCTACGCGTTCCGCAACGTCTATTTCCCGCTCAGCCGGCACGGCGTCGTCTCGGGCGCGCTGATCGTCTTCATCCTGGCGATCGGCTTCTTCATCACGCCGGCGCTGATGGGCGGGCCCTCCGACGTGATGATCGCGATGCTGATCGAGCGCTCGGTCGAGATCCTGCTCGACTGGCCCGGCGCCGCGATCATGTCGCTGGTGCTGCTCGCCATGACGATGGTGCTCTACGCGATCTACTACCGCGTCACCGATGTCGAGCGGATGATGGGGAGCTGACGATGGAGCGCAGCATCCCGGCCTGGCTCACCACCTATGTCGTCTTCGCCTGCATCGGGCTCCTGGCGCCGATCGTCATCGTCTGCGTCGTCTCGTTCGGCGGGGAGGGCTATGTGCGCTTTCCCCCGTCCGACTATTCGCTGAAATGGTTCAACGCCTTCTTCGGCGATTCCCGCTGGCGGCAGTCGCTCGTCTCCTCGACGCTGATCGCGCTGATCGCCACGGTGATCGCGACCGGGATCGGCTTCATCACGGCCTATGCGCTGGTGCGCGGCGAGATGCGGGCGCGCAAGCTCATCCTGTCGCTGCTGCTGATGCCGATCATCGTGCCGACCGTCATCACGGCGATCGCGATGTATTTCCTCACGGCCAAGATGGGCCTCGTCGGCAACATGCTGTGGATCGGCTTCTGCCACGCGGTCGTGGCGCTGCCGGTGGTGCTGCTGATCCTGCTCTCGGCGCTGCAGGGCGTCGACGTCAACCTGGAGCGGGCAGCCCTCAGCCTCGGCGCGAGCCGGACGCGCGTGTTCTTCAAGGTCGTGGTGCCGATCGCGCTGCCGGGCGTGCTGTCGGCGGCGCTCTTCGCCTTCCTCGCTTCCTTCGACGAATTGGTGATCTCGCTGTTCCTGGCGGGCGCGCGGGCCCAGACGCTGCCGGTGCGGATCTGGAACAGCCTGCATCTGGAGATCGAGCCGGTGGTGGCGGCCGCCGCCACCTTCCTGATCGGCATCACGGGGATCGTGCTGCTGGTCGATGGCGGCGTCAGGCGGCTGCGCGCCCGCGCAGGGAGCCAGGACAGGGGATAGGGACATGCATCCGCATTTCACGCCGGCCGAGTTCGAGGGCCGGCTCGCGCGGCTCCGGCGCGCGCTGGTCGCCGCCAAGGTCGACGCGGCGCTGTTCGACGAGATCGAGGCGATGACCTGGATCTCGGGCTACGGCAATTCGGAGAACCGCTGGCGCTGCGTCGTCGTGCCGGTGGAGGCCGAGCCCTTCTTCCTGATCCGCGCGCTCGACGCCACGCCCTGCCGGCGGCGGAGCTGGATCGCCGACGTGCCGACCTATCGCGATTGGGAGGACCCGTTCCCGGTACTCCGCGCGGCGCTCGCGGCGCGCGGCCTCGACAAGGCGCGGATCGGCCTGGATTTCGGCTCCTACGGCATGCCGCTCGGCCGTTTCGCGCGGCTGAAGGCGGCGCTCCCCGAGGCCGAATTCGTGGATCTCGGGCCGCTCGTCTGGGAGCTGCGGCTGATCAAGTCGGAGGCCGAGATCGGCCTCCTGAAGCGGGCCTCCGCGATCGCCGACGAGGCGATGGTCCGCGTCGCGGCGGCCTGCCGCAAGGGCGGCTCGCAGCGCGAGGCGGCGCGCGAGGCGGTGTCGACCTTCGTCGCGCTCGGCGCCGATCCCGGCCCGCCCGGCCCGATCTCGGCCGGCCGGGGCTGGGACTTCCTGCACGCCCAGCTCGAGGACACGGTGCTCGCCGAGGGCGATGTCGTCCATATGGAGCTGATTCCGTCGGTCGGCGGCTACAGCGCGCGGCTGATGCGCTGCGCCGTGATCGGCCCGATCAGCGCCCAGCAGGCGAAGACCGCCGAGACGCTGGAGGCGCTTCAATCCGAGCAGATCGCCGCGATGCGGCCCGGCGCGCGCGCCGCCGATGTCGACGCGATCCTGCGCAAGGGGGTCGTCGCGACGGGCCTGCGCGAAAGCTTCGACAACATCTCGGGCTACACGCTCGGCCTCTACGCGCCGGCCGGCCCGCGCACCAGCGACTTCACGCGCATCTTCCACCCCGAGGCCGACTGGCGTCTGGAGCCCGGCATGGTGTTCCACATGTATGCGTCGGCCGCCGGCGTCTCGTTCAGCGAGACCGTGCATGTGACCGAAGCCGGTGCCGAACGCCTCACCAAGCTGCCTCGCAAGCTGTTCGAGAACGCCTGACCGCGCGAGCGATCAATACAACAGGAAACGAGACTGCCATGGCCGAGACTTCCACCCCGATCATCGTCGTCGGCGCCGGCGTCGTCGGCCTGTCGACGGCGCTGTACCTGAAGCGCGCCGGCGAGGCCGTGACGGTCATCGACCCGCTGCCCCCGCCCGGCGGCGCGTCCTTCGGCAATGCCGGCATGATCAGCGCCGATACCTCCGTGCCGATCGCGCTGCCCGGCATGCTGCGGCAGGTGCCGTCCTGGCTCTCCGATCCGCTCGGGCCGCTCGCGGTGCGCCCCTCCTACTTTCCGACCGCCTTTCCCTGGCTGATGCGCTGGATCGCGGCCGGGCGCATGTCGCGCGTGCTGGAGATCTCGGACGCGATGCGCGCCCTGCATCGCGAGGCTTACGATTGCTGGCGGGAGTTGCTCGGGCCCCGCAATTACTCAGACTTGGTGCGCCGCAACGGCCAGGTCCATGTCTGGGAGACCGAGGAGGAAACGCCGAGCGCGGCGCGCGAGCGTTCGCTGCGCGAGCGCCAGGGCATCGCGGCCGAGGCGCTGAACGCCGACGAACTGCGGCAGATGTTCCCGGGCATCTCACGCGCCGTGAAGCGCGGCGTGCTGGTGCCGGGCAACGGCTACACGGTCAGCCCGCAGCGCATCGTCGAGACGCTGAGCACGCTGTTCCTGGAGGCGGGCGGCACGCTCCTGCCGCAGCGCGTCATGAAGCTGATCCCGCGCGAGGGCGGCGGCTACACGGTGATGACCAATGCCGCGAACCATCAGGCGAGCCGGGTGGTGGTCGCGGCCGGCGCCTGGTCGGGCCGGCTGCTGGAGCCGCTCGGCATCAAGGTGCCGCTGGAGACCGAGCGCGGCTATCACGTGATGCTCCCCGATCACGGGCTCCAGCTCGCCACGACCCTTTCCAACAAGACACGCTCCTTCGGCGTGACGCCGATGGAGCAGGGCCTGCGCGTCGCCGGCACGGTGGAGATCGCGGGGCTGGAGGCGGCGCCCGACGAGCGGCGCGCCGAGGCGCTGATCACCAATGTCCGCACCATGTTCCCGGACGTGAACACCGAGGGGCATCGCTTCTGGATGGGGTTCCGCCCCTCCACGCCCGACAGCCTGCCGATCCTCGGCGCGGTGCCGGGCCGGCCGGGGCTGCACCTTGCCTTCGGCCACGGCCATTTCGGCATGACGGGCGGGCCGCCGAGCGCCCGGCTGGTCGCCCGGATGATCACCGGCGCGGCGCCGCCGATCGCGCCCGAGCCTTATGGGATCGGGCGCTTTCGCTGAAACAAGGTCACTTCAGCGGCGAGAACGAGACCGGCTTCAGGATGCGTGAGTTCTGCACGTCCAAGAGGCCTGCGGCGCGCGTCAGGTATTCGCTCCAGCGCGGATCTGCGAGCATCTTCTCGCGCCGCGCCTGCCGGTCGTTGAGATCGGCGTAGGACCACCAGGCGACGACATGGTTGAGCTCGCCGATCTCGGTCGTGAAATAGCCGTGGAAGGTGCCGAGATACTGCTTCTGGATCTCGAGCCCGTAGGTCTCGTAGACCTTCACGAACTCGGCCAGCTTGCCGGCCTTCACCCGATAGTCGCGCTCTTCCATGATCATGTCGGCTGGTCCTTTCGTTGAGGGGAGGGCGTGTCGAAGCTCTTGTCGCTCCAGCCGAAGACGGTGCGCGCCTCGATCTCGGCGACGTTGTCGGGACGCGGGAACGGCTCCGGATCGGGCTCGCCGGGCCGGCGCGGCCGGCCGATCTCGGCGAAGAAGGTGTCGAGCCCGCCCGGCAGCACCAGCCACAGGAAGGTCAGCGGCGCGGAGCCCGTGTTGATGAAGTGGTGCTTCACGTTGAGCCCGACATAGACGGTCGAGCCGGGCGCGATTGCGTGCTCCACGCCCTCCACGCGCGCGATCCCCGTGCCGCTCGTCACATGAATGACCTCCTCGACGCGGTCATGGGTATGCTCGCGGATCATCGTGCCGGGCGGCAGGGTCTGCGTGCCCATCGCGAAATCGGCGGCGCCCTGGGTCACTTCGCGATTGAGGATGTTGCGGATGAAGCCGTTGGCCGGCACCGGCTGCCAGTAGCTCGGCGCCTCCTCCGGGCCGATGATCTTGAACTCGCCGTGCTCGCGCATCGCGCTCTCCCTTGTGCTGCTCATGTCGGCCCGCACCAGGCCGTCATGCCGCCGTCGACCGTGAAGATCGTGCCGGTCGCGAAGGAGGCTTCGTCCGAGGCGAGCCACAGGATCGCGGCCGCGATCTCGTCCGGCGTGCCCATCCGCTCCATCGGGGCGCGGCGCTCCAGCCGCCGCTTGAAGCCGGCCGGATCGTCGACGCTCGCCAGCATCTTCTCGTAGTAGCTCGACCAGACGACGCCCGGCGCCACCGCGTTGACGCGGATGTTGTCGCCGACATGGTCGAGCGCCATGGCGCGGGTCAGCGCCGCGACGCCGCCCTTCGCCGCCACATAGGCGGCCCGGTTCATGATGCCGATCTGCGCGACATTGGAGGCGGTGTTGACGATCGCCCCGCCGCCGCCCGCCCGCATCACCGCAATCGCATGCTTGGCGCAGAGATAGATGCTCTTCAGGTTGACCGCGAGGAGGTCGTCCCAATCGTCCTCGGCGATCGTCTCGACCGTGCCGATCAGGCCGCGCCCGGCATTGTTGACCAGGATGTCGAGCCGTCCGAAGGCCTCGACCGCCGCCGCGACCATGGCCTTGGCGTCCGCCTCGCGGCGCACATCCGTCCGGACCGCGACCGCGGCCGCGCCGATATCGGCCGCGACCGCCGCCGCGGTCTCCTGGTTGAAATCCGCGACGACGACCCGCGCGCCCTCCGCGGCGAAGCGGCGGGCCGTGCTCGCGCCGATCCCGGCGCCGGCGCCGGTGACGATCGCGACTTTGTCCTTGAGGCGCATGCCGATCCTTCCCAACCCTATGCCTGGCCGATGCGCAGGATGCTGAGCGCCAGCGTCTGCGCGGCCGGCACCAGGCTCGCCAGCTCCAGATATTCCGCGTCCGTATGGCCATGGTCGCCGACCGGGCCGATGCTGCACAGGGTCGGGCAGCCGACCGCGGCCGTGTAGCCGGAATCGGCGCAGCTTCCGGTGAATTCGGCCGTGATCTCGAGGCCGAGATCGCGGCCCGCCGCCCGGTAGAGCGCGAACAGCCGGGCGCCTTCGGGGCTTTCCTCCAGCGGCAGGAACTCGCCGCGGATCTGCAAGGTGCCGGAGGTGCCGGGCAGCGACGCCGCCTCGACGATCGCGCGGATCGCCTCGATCGCGGGCGCCCGATCGGCGGCCTTCAGATAGCGCAGATCGATCTCGGCGCGCGCATGCGGCGCGATCGTGTTGACGGTCTGCCCGCCCGAGACGAGCCCGACATTGACCGTGATGCCCTTCTCGAAATCCGTAAGGCGATGCAGCGCCGGGATCTTCAGCGCCAGCGCCTCGATCGCCGAGACGCCGGCCTGGTAATTGGCGCCGGAATGCGCCGCCTTGCCATGGATGTCGCAGATCAGGAACACGCCGCCCTTGCGGCCCGAGACGATGGCGTGCGGCGGCTTGCTCGGCTCGGCGTTGAACACGGCCCGCGCCGCGCGCGCGCTCGCCTCGATCACCGGGCGCGAGGACGGGGAGGCGATCTCCTCGTCGCTCGTCACCAGCATCAGCAGCGGGGCCGGATGGCCGCCGAGCGCCGCAAAGGCCGCCATCACGAAGGCGTTCATCACGAGCCCGCCCTTCATATCCATCACGCCCGGCCCGAAGGCGCGGTCGCCGACGATCTTGAAGGGGCGGCGGGCGGGCTCGCCTTTCGGGAACACCGTGTCGCGATGGCCCATCAGCACGATCGGCCGCTGGTCGTTGGCGGCTTCGGCCGGCAGATGCGCCTTGATCGCCTCGCCGAATACCGCATGCGGCACCGTCTCGACCGCGAGCCCGGCCTCGCGGAACACCCGCTTCAGCACCTCGCCGCAGGCGTCCACCCCGGCCTTGTCGTAGCTGCCGCCGTCGACGTTCACGAGCTCCTCGAGCAGCGCGACCATCTCGTCCCGCCGCGCCGCGAGCCAGTCCGCGACGGCTTTCTCCTGGTCCGACAGCGCCACCCGCGCTTCTCCCTGCCTGCCGCTTCGTCGTCGGCTCCCGAAAGCCTCGGGAGGCGGCGCGGGCACGGCACCCCGGCGCCTTTCAATTGCGTGCAAATCGTATACGTTAGGACGTCTTCCGGAGCGCACCATGAATCAGTACGACACCATCATCCGCGGCGGCAATATCGCGACGGCGTCGGATACGTTTTCCTGCGACATCGGCATCCGCGACGGCCGCATCGCTGCCCTTGGCAACGATCTCGGCGAAGCCCGCGAGGTGATCGACGCGGCCGGAAAGTTCGTCCTGCCGGGCGGCATCGACAGCCATGTGCATCTCGCCCAGCCCTCCGGGCCCGACGTCGTGATGGCGGACGATTTCGAGAGCGGCACGCGCTCGGCGGCCTTCGGCGGCAACACCACGGTGCTGCCCTTCTGCATGCAGGAGCGAGGCAAGTCGCTGCGCGAGGCCGTGAAGGACTATCACGCGGTCGCCGACGGGCGCTGCTATGTCGACGTGTCGTTCCACCTCGTCATCACGGACGCGACCGAGACGGTGCTCGGCCAGGAGCTGCCGGCGCTGCTGGAGGACGGCTACACCTCGTTCAAGGTGTTCATGACCTATGAGGGCATGGCGCTCTCCGACATGGAGATGCTGCAGGTCATGTCGGTGGCGCGCGAGACCGGCGCGCTCGTCATGGTGCATGCCGAGAACTACGACGCCATCCGCTTCCTCACCGACCGGCTGGAGCGCGCCGGCAAGACGGCGCCGCATTTCCACGCGACCTCGCGCCCCATTCCGGTCGAGCGCGAGGCGACGCATCGCGCCATCTCGCTCGCCGAGCTGATCGACGTGCCCGTGCTGATCGTCCATGTCTCGAACCGCGAGGCGATGGAGGAGATCCGCCGCGCCCAGACCAAGGGGCTGAAGGTCTATGGCGAGACCTGCCCGCAATACATCGTCCTGACCGCCAAGGACCTGGAAGGCCTCAACATGGAGGGCGCCAAATACGTCTGCTCTCCGCCGCCGCGCGACACAGACAGCCAGGCGGCCTGCTGGGAGGGCATGCAGCAGGGCGTGTTCTCGGTGTTCTCCTCCGATCATTGCCCGTTCCGCTACGACGACCCCAAGGGCAAGCTGACGCCGAAGGGGCGCACCAGCTTCCGCTGGGTGCCGAACGGCATTCCGGGCGTGGCGGCGCGGCTGCCGATCCTCTTTTCCGAAGGCGTGATGAAGGGGCGCATCGACATCAACCGCTTCGTCGCGCTGTCCTCCACCAACCACGCGAAGACATACGGCCTCTACCCGCGCAAGGGCACGATCGCGGTCGGATCCGACGCCGACATCGCGATCTGGGACCCTGAGATCCGCCAGACGCTGACCCATTCGCTGCTGCACGACGCCTGCGACTACACGCCTTACGAAGGCATCGAGCTGACGGGCTGGCCGGTGCTCACCATGGTGCGCGGCAGAATCGTCGTGCGCGACGGCAAGCTGGTCGGCGAAATGGGGCATGGCACCTATCTGCCGCGCGAGAAGTCGGCTCTCGCCCAGGGCGGCGGCCGCCACCGGTGAGCGAGGCCGCGCGCACGCTTCACGACGAGGCGCTGCGGCCGGGCGCCCTCAACCTGTCGAACCAGGCGCATGACGCCATCTCGGAGATGATCCGCCGCCGCCGGCTGCGCGGCGGCGAGGTGATCGTCGAGGCGCGCCTGGCGGAGCATCTCAGCATCTCGCGCACGCCGCTGCGGGAGGCGCTGCAGCGCCTGGAGGGCGAGGGGCTCGTCGTGAAGGGGACGGGGCGCTCCTTCATCGTCCGCCATGTCGATCTCGGCGAATATCTGCAAAGCCTGAAGGTGCGCGAGATCCTCGAGGGCGAGGCGGCGGTGCTCGCGGCCGGCCACATCCCGAAAGCCGCGATCGCCGCGGTCGGCAGCGAGATCGAGACGCTGCGCGCCGCGACCCCCTATCACACAGACGATCACTGGCGCTCTGACGACAACCTGCACCGCCTCTTCGCCGATCATTGCGGCAACGAGGTCCTGAGCCGGCTCATCGAGGGGCTGCGCGTGGCGACGCGCCTGTTCGAGATCGCCCGCCTCGCGGACCGGCTCGAGGCCGATTCGGCCGAGCATCTCCAGATCCTGGAGGCCCTGGCGGCCGAGGACGGCAAGGCGGCCCGCAAGGCCGTGCAGGCCCACATCCGCAGCCTGATGAAATTCGCGCTCGAGACGCTGCGCTGACGCCTGGCCGGCGGCTTACGCCTTGCGCGCCGACAGGCGCACCAGCGCGATGCCGCTCGCCGTGACGATCGCGCCGCCGATCACCGTGCCGAGCGGCGGCACCTCGTTGAAGACCAGGTAGCCGACGATGCCCGCCCAGACGATCTGGGTGTAGAGGATGGGCGAGACGGTCGCGGTCGGCGCCCGCTTGAAGGCGGCGGCCGCCAGGAGCTGCGCCAGCGTGCCGAAGGCGCCGCCGACGACCAGCAGGCCGATCGCCTTCGGCGGCAGCGGCGCGTAGAGCATCGGCAGCGCCAGCAGGCACCACATCAGCGCCACCGCCCCGCCCCAGAAGGCGAGCGTCATCGCGGCCTCGGTGCGGCCCGCGACGCGCGTCAGCACATGGTAGATCGCGTTGGCGGCCGCCATGCCGAGCGGGAACAGCAGCGCCGGCCCGAAGCTCGGCGTGCCGGGCCCGAGCGCCACCAGCACCCCCGCGAAACCCGCCAGGATCAGCGCCCATTGCGCGACGCCCGGCCGCTCCTGCAGGAAGAAGGCGGCGAGCAGCGAGGCGATCAGCGGCGCCGAGAAGGTGATCGCATAGGTCTGCGTCATCGGCAGATGCGCGAGCGACAGCGTGACCAGCACCGTGGTCGCCACGACGCACAGGCCGCGCGCCATATGCAGCGGAAGCTGCCGCGTGCGCAGCATGCCGGGGCCGAAGAACGGCGCGATCGCAGCAAGCAGCACCACCTGCACGAGGTTGCGCACCGTCACCAGCATGCCGACGCCATGCTCGACGACCAGAGCCTTGAGGATGGAATCGAGGCTGACGAAGCACAGCATCGCGCCGGCCATCAGCCCGGCCGCGACCCAGGGCTGATCGGGCGGGCGCTGGGCGGTCTCGGTCAAGGCTCGGTCCTGGGTAAGGGCTCGCCGGGGAAGCGGGCGGAGGAGGGGCGGGCGTGGCCACGCGTCCTCTGCACCAGATCGGCGCGCCGAAATCAACCTCCGGGCCGGAGCAGACGTTAATGCCTGAGGATCTTCGAGACGAAGTCGCGCGTGCGCGCCTCCTTCGGCGCGTCGAAGATCTCGCGGGCCGGTCCCATCTCGACGATCTTGCCGCCCGCCAGGAACGCGACGCGCGAGGAGACCTCGCGGATGAAGCCCATCTCGTGCGAGACGATCAGCATCGTCATGCCTTCCCTGGCGAGCACGCGGATCGTGTCGAGCACCTCCGAGACGAGCTCGGGATCGAGCGCCGCCGTCACCTCGTCGAGCAGC
>JBDHTH010000053.1:0-10659 GCA_039808545.1 Phreatobacteraceae bacterium
CATCATGATGGACATCGTCGTCATCGGCGCCGGCAAGATCGGCTCGACCATCGCGCGGCTGCTCGCCCATAGCGGCGACTACCGGGTCACGGTGGCGGATCGTTCCGACGCCCAGCTCGCCGCCATCGACCGCCACCCCGCCATCGCGACGGCCGTAATCGACATCGCCGACGGCGCGGCGCTCCGCGCGCTGCTGGCCGGCAAGTTCGCGGTGCTGAGCGCCGCCCCCTACCACCTGACCGTCGCGATCGCCGAGGCGGCGGCCGCGGCCGGGGTGCACTATCTGGACCTCACCGAGGACGTCGAATCGACCCGCCAGGTCAAGCGCATCGCAGCGAGCGCCAAAACGGCCTTCATCCCGCAATGCGGCCTTGCGCCGGGCTTCATCTCGATCGTCGCCAACGATCTCGCGCGCCGCTTCGACACGCTCGACAGCGTGCGCATGCGCGTCGGCGCGCTGCCGCAATACCCGTCTAACGCGCTCAACTACAATCTCACCTGGAGCACGGACGGCGTCATCAACGAGTATATCGAGCCCTGCAAGGCGATCGTCGACGGCGCCCTGATCGAGGTGCCGGCGCTGGAGGAGCGCGAGGAGTTCTCGCTCGACGGCGTCACCTACGAGGCCTTCAACACCTCGGGCGGGCTCGGCACGCTCTGCGAATCGCTCAAGGGCCGCGTCAGGACGCTGAACTACAAGACGATCCGCTATCCGGGGCATGCCGCCATCATGAAGGCGCTGCTCAACGACCTCGGCCTCCGGCATCGCCGCGAGGTGCTGAAGGACATTCTCGAGAACGCCCTGCCGGCCACCACCCAGGACGTGGTGATCGTCTTCGTGACGGTGTCGGGCCGCAAGGACGGCCGCCTGATCCAGGAGACCTACGCCAACAAGGTCTACAGCGCCGTCGTCGCGGGCCGGATGCATTCCGCGATCCAGATCACTACCGCCGGCGCGATCTGCGCCGTACTCGACATGCTGGCGGACGGCTCGCTCCGCGCCGAAGGTTTCGTGCGCCAGGAGGAGATCGGCCTCGACGCCTTCCTCGCCAACCGCTTCGGCCACTGTTACACGCAAAACCGCCACGGCGCCTGCGCCGCGTGATCGGATCTGGTTTGCGGGAGTCCAAGGGACAGCATCGGTATCATCGCCGATGCTTCCTGAAGCTGCGCGTCCGGCCGGTTTCCACAGCGCCCCGCCAGTCGGGGGGTAACCGTGGTAGCGGGGGAGGGACTCGAACCCCCGACCCCAGGATTATGATTCCCGTGCTCTAACCAGCTGAGCTACCCCGCCATTCGGCCCGAGCGCCAGCGCGGGCGATATAGGGGGGCCGATCGCGCGCTGTCAAGGAAATGTCGGCGCGGAAGGCGTCCCGCATGGCTGGCCCGGCAAATCTTGCCGGCACGGCGGCTTCGACCGGGCGCCGGCGCGACGGCGAAGATCAGCCAACGCATCGAAATGATCGCGAAATCATGGTGTTGCGGAGAGCCGGGCGGCTGGCCCGGCCATTGCATCGCTGCGGGTGATGACCGACCTCGCGCCGACCTTCCCGCTTCCCGATCGCCCCGCGCGCCAGCCCGACCGGATGGCGGCGCAGCGCCGCGCCAACGCCGCGAATGCCGCGTTCGACGCCGCCATCGCGGCGCGCGACGCGCGGGCGCGCCGCGCCGAGGATGTCGGGGCGGCGCATGAGGCGCGCAGCGAAGCGCGTAACATGCGTCCCGCCGCCGAACGCCGCCCGGCGAACGAGAATGCGCGCCCCGAGCCGCCCCCAAGCGACACGCAGCCGAGCGTGCCGCGTCGTCCGGATGACCCGCGCCGCGAAACGCGGCCGCGCGACGAGACGGTGACAAGCGATGAAACCCGCCCGAGCGACGCGCCCGAGACCCGCGACGCCACGCAGACCTCTCCGGCGAACGATGTCGATCGTCAGGCGGACGCCGATTCGCAGCAATCCGCCGGCGGGCAGCCGCAAGGCGACGGGGAGCGGCATCGGCGCCCGAATATCGTTGCCGCCGAGCTGCCCCCGGCCGATCCGCAGGACGAGGCCGCTACGCCGCAGGCGGCCCTGACCTTGATCGCGATCCAGGCGAACCCCAATCCTCCCGCAGCGGCGATCGCCCTGCCCGCCCCGAGCGACTTCGGCAGCGTCGCGCCCGCCGCGCCCCGCAGCGGCAACGGGCCGATATCGAGCTTCGCAAGCGCGGCCTTCGGCAAAGCCGCCGAGATCCAGACGGGACAGGGCAATGCCGGCGCGACAACCGGCCAGCCCGCCGCCGAGACCTTCCGGCTACCCGCCGGCACCCCGGCCAAGCCCGATCCGGCCGCGATCGAGGCGGCGGGCGTCGCCGATCCGAACGCCGCCCCCCCCGATCAGCCCGCGCCGGACGGGCTCGTTCCGCTTGCCGCAAAGCCGGCGGCCCATGCCGAGCCGCTCCGCCATCCCGGAGCGCCGCAGCCTGCCGCCAGCGCCGACCTTCCGGTCCCCCCGCAGGGCATCGCCATGACGATCGCGGCACGCCTGCAGGAGGGCACGCGGCGCTTCGAGATCCGCCTCGACCCGGAGGATCTCGGCCGCGTCGACATCTCGCTGGAGCTCGGCGCGAACGGGCAGCTGCGCGCCACGCTCGCGGTCGAGCGCATGGAGACGCTGGATCTCTTGCGCCGCGACGCCCCGCGCCTCGAGCAGGCGCTGCGCGACATGGGCGTGAAGGCCGGCGACGGCGAGGTCCAGGTAACGCTGCGCGACAACGGCACGGCGACCGGCGGGCGCGGCGAGAATGCCGAGCGGCGCCTGCCGCCCGAAGCGGCCCGCACCATCGTCCTGCCCGATGCGGCCGGCGACGACGCCGCGCTATCGGCCGCCATCTACAACCGCCTGCTCGGCCGCCCGGGCGGCGTCGACATCAGCATCTGAGGAGGCCGCCATGGCCGTCACCGCCGCCACCAACACCGGCACCACGTCGACCACCTCGACGACGACCGCCACCAAGGGCCTCGCCGACAAGTTCGACCAGTTCCTGCTGCTGCTGACCACGCAGCTCAAGAACCAGAGCCCGCTCGACCCGATGGACGTGAACCAGTTCACGCAGCAGCTCGTGCAATATTCCCAGGTCGAGCAGCAGATCAAAGGCAACGACTACCTGAGCCAGCTCCTCTCCACCCAGGAGCGCAACCAGACCTCGAACCTCGCGAGCTACATCGGCACCGAGGTGACGAGCGACGGCAAGATCGCCGCCTTCGACGGCATCCGAACCGCCGAATGGACCGTCACGGCCGCCGCCCCCGCGCAGGCGACGATGACGATCCTCGACGCGAACGGCAACGTCGTGCAGACGGGCGCGCTCACCCTCGCCCAGGGGCCGCAGGCGATCAATTGGGACGGCACGACCTCGGCCGGCTCGAAGGCGCCGGCCGGCCGCTACACCTTGCAGATCGACGCCAAGGATACGAGCGGCACGACGGTCACCACCACGACCGCGATCACCGCGCTGATCGACGGGGTCGACCTCTCGAACCCGCAGGCGCCGGTGCTGAAATCCGGCACCGTGTCGATCCCGCTCGACCAGGTCACGGGCATCCGCAAGCCCGCGAGCTGAGTGGGAATCGATGGCGCAGCATCCGCCTCGTGCCGGCGAGCGACCCGCCAAGCCCATGCCGCAGGCGAGCCGCGAAACGCACGAGAATTCACAGAAAATAGAACTGTTTCAATCACTTAAAAGCAAGATCGCAACGAATCTGGAAGTCCCCGCTACGGCATTGCCGCAACAATCGACCGACGTAGCGGATTGGAGTGTTGCATTTAGGCAATTCTTAAATTCGCTTGCGTATCGTCAGCTCACGAATTGGTCTATTCAGTGTGAGCGTAAAATGACCGAAGCGTTTCGGCCGCGCGTCAAGTACGTCATCGGCCCCGATGGAAGCCCGTTGACCCTGGCCGATCTCCCGCCCGCCTCCACGCGGCGTTGGGTCATCCGGCGGAAAGCGGAAATCGTCGCCGCGGTGCGCGGCGGCCTCCTATCGCTGGAGGAAGCCTGTGCCCGCTATACCCTGACGGTGGACGAATTCCTGTCCTGGCAGGCCTCCATCGACCGGCACGGCCTTGCGGGTCTGCGCACGACGCGCATCCAGCAATACCGGCAGTAAGAACCGTCGACAGACGACGCAAGAGCGCCCGGCGATGCCCATCGCCGGGCGCTCTTGCGTTCTGACCTCGTCAGAGAATCTGCGCCAGGAACGCCTTGGTGCGCTCGTGCTGCGGGTTGGCGAAGAACGCCTCCGGCACCGCGCTTTCGACGATCTCGCCCTGATCCATGAAGATCACCCGGTGCGCCACCGCCTTGGCGAAGCCCATCTCGTGGGTGACGACCGCCATGGTCATCCCCTCGCCCGCGAGCCAGATCATCGTGTCGAGCACTTCCTTGACCATCTCGGGATCGAGCGCCGAGGTCGGCTCGTCGAACAGCATCAGCTTCGGGTTCATGCACAGCGCCCGCGCGATGGCGACGCGCTGCTGCTGCCCGCCCGAGAGCTGGGCCGGGTATTTCTCGGCCTGGTTGGCGATCCTGACGCGCTCCAGATAGGTCATTGCGGTCTTCTGCGCGTCCTCGCGCGCAACGCCGCGCACCTTCATCGGCGCCAGCATGCAGTTCTGAAGCACCGTCATATGCGGGAACAGGTTGAACTGCTGGAACACCATGCCGATGTCGCGCCGCACCTCGTTCGAGCGCTTCATATCGACGCCGAGCTTGACGCCCTCGACGACGATCTCACCCTTCTGGATCGGCTCCAGCATGTTGAGGCAGCGGATCAGCGTCGACTTGCCCGAGCCGGAAGGCCCGCAGATGACGATGCGTTCGCCCGCGTGAATGTCGACATTCACGTCCTTCAGCGCATGGAATGTGCCGAAATACTTGTCGACATGCCGCATCGAGGCGAGCACCGCGCGCCTTTCGACGGCGCGGGCGTCCTCGGCCGTCGGCGGCGGGATCGGAGAGGCGATTTCGACGCTCATCGGCGGGCTCCGGCGAGGCGGGTCTCGAGGCGGTCGGCATAGAGCGAGAGCGGCCAGCAGAGGCCGAAATAGATCGCGCCGACGATCCCGTAGACGAGGAAGGGCTGGTAGGTGGCGTTGACGATGAGCTGGCCGGTGCGGATCAGCTCCGTGAAGCCGACGATGGAGGCGAGCGAGGTGCCCTTGATGAGCTGCACCAGGAAGCCGACCGTGGAGGAAAGCGAGATGCGCAGCGCCTGCGGCAGCACCACGTAGCGCATCTTCGACCAGTAGGAGAGCGACAGCGCGAAGGCGGCCTCCGACTGGCCTTTCGGCACCGCCTCGATGCAGCCGCGCCAGATCTCGCCGAGAAAGGCGCTCGCATGCAGCGTGAAGGCGAGCGCGACGGCACTCCAGGCGCTGACATTCAGCCCGAGGATCGCGAAGCCGAAATAGACGAGGAAGAGCTGCATCAGCAGCGGCGTGCCCTGGAACACCTCGATGACGAGGGTCGCGGGCACCCGAAGCCAGGCGAGCGGCGAGGTGCGGCAGAGCGCGACGATCAGCCCGCCGACGATCCCGCCCGCGAAGGCGACGGCCGCGATCATCACGGTCCATTGCGTGCCGTAGGCCAAAAGCAGCATATCGTCGGCGCCGAAGGTCCTGACCATGGCGGCTACCGCGTCGGATAGGCGAAGAGGACGCGCTGCAAGCGCTTGAAGACCTGGATGAAGGCCAGCGACATCGCGAGATAGATCAGCGTCACCACGAAATAGATCTCGAAGGAACGGAAGGTCACGGAATCGAGCGCCTGCGCCAGCGAAGTCAGCTCGTTCGCCGAGATCGAGGCGACGATGCTGGAGGTCAGGAGCAGCAGCACGAACTGGCTGGTCAGCGCCGGATAGATCGCCCGCATCGCCGGCTTGAGGATCACATAGCGGAAGATCTGCAAGGGGCTGAGTCCCAGCGCGAAACCGGCCTCGCTCTGCCCCTTGTCGATCGACAGCACGCCGCCGCGCAGGATCTCGGCCGCATAGGCTCCGCCATTCATCGACAGCGCCACGAAGGCCGCGACATTCGGGCTCATCTTGATGCCGAGGCTCGGCAGGCCGAAGAAAAAGAAGAAGAGCTGCAGCAGGAAGGGCGTGTTGCGGATGATCTCGACATAGGCCTTGGCGAGCACGCGCAGAGCCTTGAAGCGCGAGGTGCGCGCCATCAGCGTGACGAGCGCCACGGCGAGGCCCGCCGCCATCGACAGAACCGAGATCTGCAGGGTCAGCAGCGCGCCCCGCCAGAAGACGTCGATATTGTCGGAGACGACGCTGAAGTCGAACTCGTACAAGGGGCTCTACTCCCGCGGGCGGCATCCGGCGAGGCGCCGGATGCCGCGTGGGTCGCGGTGCTACTGCACCGTGAACGGAATTTCCGGCAGCGACTTCGGGAATTCCGGATGGTTCGTGCCGAGCCATTTATTGCTGATCTTGTTGAGCTCGCCATCCTTCTCGAGCTTGTCGAGGAAGGCGTTGAGATAGGCGTTCAGCTCCTTCTGGCCCTTGCGATGGGCGATCCCCGTCCACTGGTTGTTGACGACGATCTTCTTCTCGTAGGGGTGGCCCGGCGCCGTCTGGTCGAGCATGCGCAGCGGATAGAGCGCGAGGCCGATCGCCTCGACCTGGCCGGAGCGCAGCGCCTGCACGGCGGAGGCGTCGTCGTCGAAGCGGAAGATCTCGGTGCCGGGAGGCGCGTTCTTCGTCACCTCGATATCGATGACGTTGCCGCGGTTGACGCCGACCTTGTAGGGCTTCAGATCCGCGTAGGTCGCGATCTTCTTGTCCTTGGCGGCGACCACCATGTTGACGTTCGCGACATAGGGCCGGGTGAACTGCACCACCTTGGCGCGGTCCGGGAACATGCCCATCGAGGCGATCAGCACATCGACCTTGGAGGTCATCAGCGCCGGGATGCGGCTCGACACGATGACGCGCTCCCACTCGATCTTCACGCCGAGATCCTTGGCGAGGAGGTTGGCGACGTCGACATCGACGCCGACCGGCTCGCCCTTCTCGTTGGTGAAGCCCCAGGGCGGCTCGCCGGCGAGCACGCCGACACGGATCACGCCGCGCTTCTTGATCTCGTCGGGGGTCTGCGCGTTCGCGACCTGCGCGAAGCCGGCCGCCAGCACGAGGCCGGACGCGAGCGCGATCACCGTGCGCCGCGTCAGGCCGAGCAAAGTCTTCCCTGTCATTGTCCTCTCCTATGGGCGGAATTTATTTTCCGATTAAGCGGCTGTGACGCCGTCTTGCCGTTCGATCGCCAGGATCGCGATCACGCGGCCGGCGACGAATTTTGCGGATAAAGTGGGCCGGCCCGGCGAACGATGCGCCGGGCCGCAAGCCTCAGATGGCGGTGTTTTCCGCGCCCTTCAGCGACAGGATCTCGCGCGCCTCCTCGGGGCTCGCGATCTCGAGGCCGATCGCCTCGATCATCGCGCGCGCGGTCTTCACCTGCTCGGCATTCGACTTGGCGAGCCTGCCGGGGCCGCCCCAGAGGCTGTCTTCGAGGCCGACGCGGACATGGCCGCCGAGCGCCACCGCCATCATCGCGACGCGCATCTGCGAGGAGCCCGCGCCGACGACCGACCACTGGTACTGGTCGCCGAACAGCCGGTCGGCGGTCCGCTTCATCATCACGATGTCTTCGTAATGCGTCTGGATGCCGCCCATGATGCCGAATACCGACTGAACGAACAGCGGCGGCTTGACGAGGCCGCGATCCAGGAAGTGCTTCAGATTGTAGAGATGCGCGATGTCGTAGCACTCGAACTCGAAGCGCGTGTCGTTGCCGCCGCAGGTCTCGAGCACATATTCGATATCGGCGAAGGAGTTGCGGAACACGGTGTCGCGCGAACGTTCGAGCGCCGGCTTCTCCCAGTCGTGTTTGAACTCCTTGTAGCGCTCCAGCATCCGGTGCAGCGCGAAGTTCACCGAGCCCATGTTGAGCGAGGCCACCTCCGGCTTGAACACGGCGGCGGGCTTGGCCCGCTCCTCCTTGCTCATGCCCGGGCCGCCGCCCGTCGTCAGGTTGATGACGGCGCCGGTCGCCTGCTTGATCTGCGGCAGGAACTTCGCGAACGCCTCCGGCGTCTGGTCGGGGCGGCCGTCCTCGGGGTTGCGGGCATGCAGGTGGATGATCGAGGCCCCGGCCTCTGCGGCGCCCAGCGAAGCGTCGATGATCTCCTGCGGCGTGATCGGCAGATAAGGCGACATCGAGGGCGTGTGGATCGCGCCCGTGACCGCGCAGGTGATGATGACTTTGCGATTGGACGCCATGTCCCTTTTCCTCCGTTCCGCCCGGCCCGCCGGACGGCGCATGCATTCGCGTGTTTTTATGGGCTTCGGCAGAGTGTGCCGCGCCATCTGTTCCATATGATGAGACGAAGAGGGTGTTTGTCAAGCGAAGTTCCAAAATCTATACTGCCCGCAACGGGAGGATTCATGCGCGCCCTGCATGCGACCGAGAACGGCGAGGACTTGAGGCGAGAAGCGGTTCCGGCGGACGAGGCCGAGGTGCAGGACGTGCCGGGCGCCCAGGCGCTGCTGCGCGGCATCGACCTGCTGCTGGCGATCGGCACCGCGCCGTCCCCGCCCCGCTTCCGCGACCTCGAGAAGGCCGTGAAGATCCCGCGCGCCTCCCTGCACCGCATCCTCGCGGCGCTCGCGAGCCGCAACCTGGTGCGCTACGACGAGCGCACGAAGACTTACGAGGTCGGGATGCGGATCCTCGACCTGTCGCGCTCGACTCTCGACAAGAGCAGCATCATCCGCGCCGCCAAGCCCGAGGTGGCCCGCCTCGCCCGCCGCCTTCAGCGCACGATCTGCCTGATGGTGCTGGACGGCGACGACGTCTTCGTCCTCGATTTCGAGGATTTCGACACCTCCTTCGGCCGCCTGGTGCGCGCCTGGCCGCGCGCCAAGGCGCTGCACACCGCAGCCGGCCACGCCCTTCTCGCCGCCATGCCGCGCGACAAGAGCGAAGCGCTTCTCCACCACGGCGCCGACATCGATCTCGCCGAGCGCGACCGTTTCCTCGCCGGGCTCAGCATCACCAAGGCGCTCGGCTATGCCGCGATGGCGCGCGAGCCGCAATCCGGCCGCGCCAGCGTCGCGGCGCCGATCTTCGACGAGACCGGCTATCCGATCGCCGCCATCGGCTGCTTCTTCGAGCCCGACCAGGTGACGTCCGAGGACTTGCACGAGGCCGGCCGGATCATCGCGGAGGGCAGCCGGCGCGCCTCCGGGCATCTCAGGATCGGCTTTCCGACGCCGACCGTCGAGCCGCGCCCGGCCCTGCGGGTCGGCGAGAATGTCGAGGCGCTGCCGACCGGCCGCGACTTCGTCGGCGAGAACCCCGTCTGGAACGAGCGGCGCGGCCGCCTCTACTGGGTCGACGTGCTCGGGCCCGCCCTGCGCTGGTGGGAGCCCGCGACCCGCACGGCCGGCCGCGTGCAACTGCCCGCCATCGTCGTCGGCCTCGCCTTCGACGCACAGGATCGACTGATCGCCACGGGCGAGCACGGCGTCTCGGTGCTCGACCCGGACAGCGGCGCGATGCAAACTCTGATCAACCCCGAGGCCGACCGCCGCGACAACCGCTTCAACACCGCGAGCGTCGACGCGGCCGGCCGCATCTGGTCGGCGAGCGTCGCGATCAATCACGAGGTCGGCAAGGGCGGCCTCTACAGCTTCGATCCCGACCTGACGGTGCGCCGCCACATCGAGCGCGACGGCACCCCGAAGACCGTCGCCTTCGACGGCGCCGGCAAGCGCCTCTACCTCACCGATTCGTCGAACTACACTGTCTATGCCTGCGGCTACGACCTCGCGGCCGGCCGCATCCTCGACCGCCGCGTGTTCGTGCAGGGTGACATCGCGAGCCAGCCGGGCGGCCTCACGGTCGATGCCGAGGACCATGTCTGGCTGACCTTCCTCGGCGGCTGGTGCGTGCGCCGCTATGCGCCGGACGGCAGCCTCGTGGAGGAGCACGCCCTGCCCCTGCCGATGCCGACCCACTGCGCCTTCGGCGGTCCGGATCTCGCAACGCTGTTCGTCACTTCGACCTGGCTGCGCCTGCCCCCCGGCCTCGCCGCCCTGGCGCCGGTCTCGGGCCAGCTCATCGCGATCCGCACCGGCACGCGCGGCCGCCCGGCGAACCGGGCAGGGTGATCACGCCACCTCCCGCGCCTCGCCCGGCGCCCGCACGGGATGGCCGTCCGCCGTGTATTCGTTGAGCTTGTTGCGCAGCGTGCGGATCGAGATGCCGAGGATCTTGGCGGCGTGCGTGCGGTTGCCGAGGCAATGGTCGAGCGTGTCGAGGATCAGGCCGCGCTCCACCTCCGCGACGGTGCGCCCGACGAGCCCGCGCGCCACCGTCTCGGCCGTCATCGCGGCGACCGCCGCCATGCGGTCGTCGGGCCGGATTTCGAGGTTCTCGCCGTCCGGCGCGCGGATGCAGCCGGCGTCGATCTCCGGCCCCGTCGCCAGCAGCACGGCGCGGTGCATGGTGTTTTCGAGCTCGCGGACGTTGCCGGCCCAGCGCGCCGCGACGAGGACGCGCCGCGCCTCCGCCGAGATCGGCCGCTTCGGCAGGCCGTTGGCGTTCGCGTAGA